>CAZNIX010000320.1:0-5867 GCA_964573125.1 uncultured Thermoanaerobaculia bacterium | reverse complement strand
GGATGTGAACACTTGCGGAGCCGTTTGCAACCGTTCTACCGGACAGCAGTGAGTTTGGACGACTCTCCTTGGCCGTGGGCAATGTGATCCTGCGGTGTTTCGAGCGGGCTCCCGCGAGCCGGCCGTCAGCGAAGGAACTCGTCACTCTGTGCGACGAGCTGTGCTACCAGCCGTTGGTGCGAGAGGTCGGCGTGATCGAGAGCTATCCGGCGCAGACGTTTGGTTTCATTCGAACCAACGGCTCCGATAACGTTTTCTTTCACGTTCAGAACGTCCTCGGCCCACGGCCGAGGCAAGGCACGAGCGTCTGGTACTCGAAGTTCGACGGGAGCCCTAAGCCGAGGGCCATTCCAGTTGTCCCGATGAAGTCGGACGCCAACGCGGCCGACGCGGCCTGAGCCCGCAGGCGCTCTACAGAGCCGTCAGTCAGAGAACCCTCGGCGCCGCGGGTGAACCGTCCCAACTCCACGAAGTGCCATCGTCTCGGCGCGAGTTCGCCGAACCAGCAGGAACCGGTGACACCACCGCCCTCGGCGGCGTGCTGGTCGAAGCGAGGGCGATCTGGGCTCAGGCTTCATCAGTCTGAGCGGCGACGATCGTCTCCACGATCGGCGGTCGTCACGCGGCGGCGTGCTGGGGGATCTTGCTCACCTCGGCCCGCAGTTTTCGCTCGGCGTGCCATAGGTCGCGGGCGGCCTGCAGGCGCAGCCAGAAGCCGGCGCCGTTGCCGCAGAAGCGGCCGAGACGGACCGCCATCTCGGGGGAGACAGCGGATCGTCCGGCGAGGATCGAGTGCAGCATCTGCCGGGAGACCCGCAACTGCCGCGCCGCCTCGGCAACGCTGAGCCCGAGCGCCGGCAGCACGTCCTCGCGCAGGATCTCGCCGGGGTGCGCGGGTTCCAATGCAGGCGGGTGCTTGGCGGGGTAATCGGGCATCGTCATCTCCTCAGTGGTACTGCTCCAGGTCTACTCGCAGAGCGTCGCCATCCTCCCACTCGAAGGTGATCCGCCACGGACCGTTGACCGAGATCGCGAGACGCTCCGGACTTCCTCGCAGGGGATGCAGTCCCACCCCCTGCATGCCCAGCTCCCGCATGTCCTGCGCAGCATCGAGCGCCGTCAGCCGCCGGCGGACCCGCTCCCGCAGGTCCGCTCGGATCCCTCGGGGATCACCCTCGTTCCAGAACTTCGCGAGCCCCTTGTGCCGGAAGCTCTGGATCATCGACAGCAGAGTAGGCGAGCAGGCGTCGCTGTGTCAAGTGAGACTTTACAAGTGGCTGCCGGCTGGTGGTGCGGCCGGCCCTCGGAGGGCGACCGACTCGGCGACCGCCGGCGCGCGGAATACCACCGCGACCCCGAGCAGCGTCGCCGGGAGGCTGAGCTGTGGTGCCCCCAACGGGATTCGAACCCGTGTTTCTGGCGTGAAAGGCCAGCGTCCTAGGCCGGGCTAGACGATGGGGACGAGGCGGGTGGGGCGCTCGGCGCCGCGCACCGGCGCAATTTAGCACACCGGGCGGCGGTGGCGGGCCGGGTCAGCCGGCTCCGCCACCCACCCCCTGCTCGCCTCCCCCGCCGGCCAGCCGCAAGTCCAGCCACACCAGCCGGTGGTCGGAGGCCGCCTCGGCGAGGGCGTGGCCTTCGGGGTCCTCCTCGGCGGACGGCCAGAAGACGCCGCCGCCGGCCACCTCGATCTCCGCGCTCGGGAGCAGGTAGTCGACCCGCCGGCCGCCGAGCCAGGCGGCGGTGACGCGCTCGGGGTGGGTGCGGCGGGCGAGGTCGGCGGCGGTCGCCGCGTCGCCGGCCGCCTGCGCGGCGGCGATCGCGCGGCGGCGGTGCTCGGCGGCGCCGCGGCTGGTCAGCAGGGCGCCCGGGTCGCGGACGCGGGGGTGGCCGAGGAGCTGGCCGATCGCGGGGACCCCGTCGTAGGCCGCCGGGTCGGTCGGGTCGGAGTTGAGGTCGCCGGCGATGACGAACGGGTCGCCCTCGGCGTAGCCGCCGCGGCGGCCGCGGTCGTCGTAGAGCGCCGCCGAGCCCTCGAGGTAGTCGAACCAGAACTTGATCTCGTCGAAGTTGCGGCGGCCGTTGCGGTCTTCGGGGCCGTCGAAGGCCGGGGGCGTCGGATGGCTGATCCAGAGGTGGAGGCGGCGGCCGGCGATTGAGACCGGCACGTCCCAGTGCGATTTCGACGACAGGCGCAGGATCGCGACCGCCTCGGGACGGTAGTGGTCGAGCGGCAGGTGGTGGCCCGGGAGGTCGCGCCAGAGGAAGCGCTGGAAGGTGCGCGCGGCGTCGGCGTCGATCTGGTGGCGCGAGAGCAGGGCCATCGCGTACTGGCCGGGGTAGGCGCCGTAGCCAAAGCTGTCGTCGCCGTGGCCGCGGGTGCCGCGGTCCTCCGCGCCGGCGGCGCGGCCGTCGCGGTCGAGGTCGAGGCCGGTCGGCAGGCCGGTGTTGGACGGCGCGGCGAACGCGTGCGGGTAGTCGATCGGGTACGCGCCGCGGGCGAGGTAGCGCGCAGCGAACCGGCGGGCGTTCGCGGCGGGGTCGGCGGCCTCCGGGTCGACGTCGATCTCGTTGACGACGAGCAGGTCCGGGCGCACGCGCTGGACGATCGCCGCCGCAGCGAGGGCCGCCGGATCGCGGCCGGCGCCGTCGGGGCCGGCGTCGTCGAGCCGCGCCGCCGACAGCTCCTGGATGTTGAAGGTGGCGATCCGGATCACGGGGCCCTTTCCCCCGGTCGCACCCACTGCCGGCGGCGTGCCGTCGCCGGCCGGCACGCAGGCGAGGACGAGCGCGCCGAGCGCCGCCGGCGCGGCTCTCTGGGCGATCGGCCACCTCCCGCCCCGCCCGTGCACAGTCCCGCGATGCTCCCCGCGATGATCTTGACAGACGAGTCAAGTTCTCGACCGGCGAGTCGGCGCTCCTTGGGGAAGAGCCGCAGGCTCCGACCCGCTCGCGCCCCTCCGTTCGTCCTCGACCCACTGCCCGAGCGGCAGCCCGAGCAGCGCATAGCGCCCCTTGAGCGCCAGCACCCGCCGGCGGTAGTCCTCGAGCGGCTGTGGTCCGAGCACCCGCTCGGCTTCGCGGCGGCGGAGCTTGAGCAGCCGGATCTCGTGGGTGTAGAGGACCTTGAGGAAGTCGCGCACTGGCTCGGGGTCGCTGTGCGGCCGCGGCCGCAGGCCGAAGCGTGCCAGCTCGGCGAGCACACCGGGCCGCCAGCGCCGGCCGCCGGAAGCCATCGCGCTATCCTCCCGCTCCATGACGATGTCGCCCATCCCGCCCGATCGTACCGCCCGCCGCGCCCCCGCGGCGCTCGTGCTCGCCGCCGGCCTCGCCACCCTCGCCGCCTGCGCCGGCGATCGGGCGGCGGACCGCGCGCCCGCTGATAGCGTGGACGCGATGGCCGCGATGGACCTCGTCGCCCCCGAGTACGTGCGTTTGGTGCTCGCGCTCGGCGAGCACGACGCCGACTACGTCGACGCCTACTACGGACCGCCGGAGTGGCGCGACGAGGTGCGCGAGGAGCCGCCTGACCTGGAGTCGATCGCCGCCGAGGCGGAGGCGCTGATCGGGCGCCTCGCCCGGCGGCCCGAGCCCGGGGAGGAACCGACCCGGCTGCGCCACCGCTTCCTGGTCCGCCAGCTCGCGGCGCTCGCGGCGCGGGTGGCGATCGTCGGCGGCGAGAAGCTGTCGTTCGACCAGGAGTCGCAGGCGCTCTACGACGCGGTCGCGCCGCGCCACGGCGCCGAACACTTCGAGGCGATCCTCGCCGAGCTGGACGCGCGGCTCCCGGGAGAGGGCGCGCTGAGCGAGCGCTACGAGGCCTGGCAGCAGGCCTTCGTCATTCCGTCCGACAAGCTCGACGCGGTGTTCCGGGCCGCGATCGCCGCCTGCCGCGAGCGCACGCTCGCGCACCTCGCTCTGCCCGCCGGCGAGAGCTTCGAGGTCGAGTACGTCACCGGCAAGACCTGGAGCGCCTACAACTGGTACCAGGGCGGCTACCGGAGCCTGATCCAGGTCAACACCGACCTGCCGATCCCGATCGACCGCGCGATCGACCTCGCCTGCCACGAGGGCTACCCCGGCCACCACGTCTACAACGCGCTGCTCGAGGAGAAGCTCGCGCGCGGCCGCGGCTGGGTCGAGTTCACGGTCTATCCGCTGTTCTCGCCGCAGTCGCTGATCGCCGAGGGGACCGCGAACTTCGGCATCCAGATGGCGTTCCCAGGGGAGGAGCGGGCGCGCTTCGAGGCCGCGGCGCTGTTTCCGCTCGCCGGCATCGATCCCGCGCGCGCCGAGGAGTACTACCAGGTCTACGGCCTGCGCGAGGGGCTCGCCCACGCCGGCAACGAGGCCGCGCGCCGCTATCTGGACGGCGAGATCGACGCCGCGGGCGCCGCCGACTGGCTCGCGCGCTACGGCCTGATGCCGCGCCCGCGCGCCGAGCAGCGGGTCGCCTTCATCGACCAGTACCGCGCCTACGTCATCAACTACAACCTCGGCCAGGACCTGGTGCGCGACTACATCGAATCGCTCGGCGGCGCCCCCGACCACCCCGAGCGCCGCTGGGAGCTGTTCACCGGCCTGCTCACCGCGCCGCGGACGCCGTCGGGGATCGTCGAGGCGGCGGAGGCGGCGCGCGCCGGAACCTCGGGCTGACCGCGGCCCGGGACGCGCTGCTCGTGGATGTGGCCGACGTTCCCACGCTCTGACCTGACCGCCAGACCGCGTCAGGCCGATACCGGCGACCCCATCGACGGCGGAAAAAGGCCGCTCCGACGAGCCGCACTCCGGCTGGTCGCCGCCGGCCTCGCCCTCGCCCTCGCTCCCTCCCCCGCCTTCGCCGAGCGCCTGACCGACGAGCTGGACCGCAACGACGTCCGCGTGCGCTCGGCGCCCTACGCGCTGTTCGCCGGGCTCAACGTCGCCGGCGGCGGGCTGCCGGAGCGGCTCGAGCGGCTCGGCTACCGCCGGGTCCACGAGCGGCCGGAGCGGCCGGGGGAGTTCTTCTGGGGCGACGAGCGCTTCTGGATCTACCGGCGCGCGCACCGCCTGGGCGGCGAGGACCACCCAGCGGAGCTGATCGGGCTCGCGCTCGAGCGCGGCCGGGTCGCCGGCGGGCTGACCGCGGACGGCGAACCCTACCCGCTCGAGCCGCCGCGCCGCCCCTGGCTCGAGCCCGAGACGCTCGCCGAGTCGCTGACCGGCGACCGCGCGCCGCGCCCGCCGCTGCGCTTCGACGAGCTGCCGGAGCACGTCTGGCGGCCGCTGCTCGCCGCCGAGGACGCGCGTTTCTTCGACCACCGCGGGCTCGACGGCCGCGCCATCGCCCGCGCCGCGCTCGCCAACCTGCGCGCCGGCGGCGTCGAGCAGGGCGGGAGCACGATCACCCAGCAACTGGTCAAGATGCGCTCGCTGTCGCCGCGGCGCACGTTCGGGCGCAAGGTCTCCGAGGCGGTGCGCGCGCTCGCGCTCGAGGCCGAGCACGACAAGGAGGAGATCCTCGAGGCCTATCTCGACCACGTCTTCCTCGGCCACTCCGAGGGGCTGCTGCTCTACGGCTACGGCGCCGCCGCCCGCGCCTGGTTCGGCAAGGACGCCCGCGAGCTGACGCTGGGCGAGGCGGCGCTGCTCGCGGCGGTCGTCCAGGCCCCCAGCCGGCTGTCGCCGCAGCGCCACCGACCGGCGGTCGAGGTGCGCCGGCAGTGGGTGCTCGACCGGCTCGCCGAGCTGGGCTGGGCGAGCCCCGAGGAGATCGGCGCCGCGCGCGGCGACTGGTCGCTGGTGCCGCGGATGCCGACGCCGCCGCCGGCGCTCGCGTTCCTGCGCTGGGCGGGCGAGGCGGCCGCCGACGCCGCCCCCGCCCGCAC
>CAZNIX010000319.1:0-5941 GCA_964573125.1 uncultured Thermoanaerobaculia bacterium | reverse complement strand
GATCTTCTCGCGGATCTGGTTGATGAAGACCAGGCAGGTCTTCGACTTGGCGACGATCGCGGTCAGCTTGCGCAGCGCCTGCGACATCAGCCGCGCCTGCAGCCCGACGTGGGAGTCGCCCATCTCGCCCTCGAGCTCGGCGCGCGGCACCAGCGCCGCCACGGAGTCGATGACCACGACGTCGATCGAGTTGCTCCTGACCAGCATCTCGGCGATCTCGAGCGCCTGCTCGCCGCTGTCGGGCTGCGAGACCAGCAGCTCGTCGATGTCGACCCCGAGCTTGCCCGCGTACTCGGCGTCGAGCGCGTGCTCGGCGTCGATGAACGCCGCCACCCCGCCGCGCTTCTGCGCCTGCGCGACCACCGACAGCGCGAGCGTGGTCTTGCCCGACGACTCCGGGCCGTAGACCTCGACCACGCGGCCCCGCGGGAAGCCGCCGACGCCGATCGCGGCGTCGACCGCCAGCGAGCCGGTGGGGATCGCCGGCACCGCCACCGACTCGCGCTGGCCGAGGCGCATGATCGACCCCTTGCCGAACTGGCGCTCGATCTGGGTCAGCGCGTTGTCCACCGCCTTCAGCTTCTCGCTCCTCGCGTCTGTCATGGTCGCTCCTTGGTCGTCGCTCGTGGTCATTGTACCCGGGGACCTGTACCCGGGACCTGTACCCGGGGACCCGTACCCGGGGGCCCCGGCGTCCGAGGCGGTAATCCATCGTAAGTCATTCCGCCCCTCCAATACAAGAGACGGAAACCGCGGCCTCGATCTGACCCGGCCGCCGTCCGCGGCCGGCGCGCGCCGGTTCGGCTACACTCCCCCGGCCATGCCCGGCGCGCCGCGCACGCTCTCGATCGTCATCCCCGCCTACAACGAGCGCCCGACCGTCGAGGAGCTGCTGCGCCGGGTGGCCGAGGCGCCGCTGCCGGCGGGGGTCGAGCGCGAGGTGGTGGTGGTCGACGACGGCTCGACCGACGGCACCCGCGAGCTGCTGCGCGCGCTGGCCGCGGCGGGCGAGCCGCTGCCGTTCCGGCTGGTCGAGCAGCCGGAGAACCGGGGCAAGGGGGCGGCGATCCGCGCCGGCTTCGCCGCCGCTGCGGGCGACTTCGTGGTCGTCCAGGACGCCGACCTCGAGTACGATCCGCGCGAGTACCCGAAGCTCCTGCAGCCGATCCTCGACGGCGAGGCCGATGTCGTCTACGGCTCGCGCTTCCTCGGCGGCCCGCACCGGGCGCTGTTCTACTGGCACTACCTGGGCAACCGCTTCCTGACCACGCTCTCGAACGTGTTCACCGACCTCAACCTGTCGGACATGGAGACCTGCTACAAGGTGTTCCGCCGCGAAGTGCTCGACGGCATCGAGCTGCGCTCGGACCGCTTCGGCATCGAGCCCGAGCTGACCGCGAAGTTCGCCCGGCGCGGCGCGCGGATCTACGAGGTGCCGATCTCCTACCGCGGCCGCACCTACGCCGAGGGCAAGAAGATCGGCTGGAAGGACGGCCTGGCGGCGATCTGGGCGATCCTCCGCTATAATCTCGGCCGCTGAGCCGCACGGCCGGGCCAGATAAGAGGAAGACTTTCGAGGCTTTTTCCCATCCCATCGACCGCAAGGAGGACCGTCGTGCGCAAGACCTCAGCCTGGTGGCTCGTCACCGCCTTGTTCGCCGCCGCCCTGTCGACCGGCCTGTTCGCCGGCTGCGCCCAGCCGACGCCCGAGGAACGGGTGGCCGCGATGCGCGGCCTCTACACCGCCACGCTCCAGAACTTCGTCGTCCGCGAGGTGCCGCCGGCCGCCGCCGAGCTGATCGCGGGCGAGCCCGGCGACGAACCGGCGGGGACGGCCGAGGTGTTCCTGGAGCCGGCGCCGCCGGTCGCGACCAACATCGTGCTCGACGTGCTGATCCGCAACGAGAACAAGGAGAACCTCCCCGGGCTGACCCTCGAGGTCGCGCAGATGGCCGAGGGGGGGCCCGAGCAGGGGACCTGGGACGAGATCGTCGCCAGCCCGCAGCGCAAGGCGTCGTGGCGGATCTACATCGACACCTCGGCGATCGGCCGCGGACCGGGCACCTCGGTGACCCACCTGCTGGAGAACGTCGAGGGCTACGCCCCGGGCGACCGCTTCGTGGTCACCGTCCGCCACCCGGTGCCGCCGGGCGAGCGCGGCGAGTACCGCGAGTTCGCCGAGGCCTCGTGATCCCGCCCGCGCCGGCGAGCCGATCGACGGCGCGGCCGGCCGCACCGTAGAAAGCACGGATGCAGACCACCGCCGCCGGCCTCGAGGCCCCGCCCGCCGCCGCCGACACCGACGCGATCCATCGCCTGGAGGCGAGCGTCGCCCGCGTCATCCGCGGCAAGGACGAGGTGATCCGGATGGCCGTGGTCTGCCTGCTGGCGCAGGGCCACGTGCTGATCGAGGACGTGCCCGGGGTGGGCAAGACCACGCTCGCCCAGAGCCTCGCGCGCTCGCTCGGGCTCGCGTTCCAGCGCATCCAGTTCACCTCGGATCTCCTGCCCACCGACATCATCGGGGTCACGATCTTCAACCAGAAGACGCAGGGCTTCGAGTTCGTGCCCGGGCCGCTGTTCGCCAACGTCGTGCTCGCCGACGAGATCAACCGCGCCACGCCGAAGACCCAGTCGGCGCTGCTCGAGGCGATGAACGACCGCAAGGTGTCGGTCGACCGCAAGCGCTACGCGCTGCCGCGGCCGTTCATCGTCATCGCGACCCAGAACCCGCGCGAGCATCACGGCACCTTCCCGCTGCCGGAGTCGCAGCTCGACCGCTTCCTGATGTCGCTCGCGATCGGCTACCCGCCGCCCGCCGACGAGCGGCGGCTCTTGCTCTCGGGCGGGGTCGAGGCCGTGCTCGAGGCGACCGAGCCGGTGCTCTCGGGCGAGGAGCTCCTCGAGCTCCAGCGCCGGGTCGGGCGGGTGACGGTGGCCGAGAAGCTCGCCGACTACATGCTCGCGCTCGCCGACGGCACCCGGCGCTCGGGCGAGTTCCTGCTCGGGGTGTCGACGCGCGGGCTCCAGAGCCTCTACCGCGCGACCCAGGCGCTGGCGCTGACCGAGGGGCGGACCTTCGCCGTGCCCGACGACGTCCAGCGTCTCGCCGGCTCGGTGCTCGCCCACCGGGTGGTGGTCAAGCGCGGCAACGGCGACCTCGACGCCGCCCGCCGCGCCATCGACCGCGCCGTCGCCGCGGTCCCGGTTCCGCTCTGATGCGCGCCGGAGCGGTCCCGGAAGGCATTCGGATCACGAAGGTCGGTCTCTGGTACATCCTGTTCACCGTGCTGGTCGCGATCGCCGCCACCAACACCGGCAACAACGCGCTCTACATGGTGCTGGCGTCGATGCTGGCGGTGCTCGCGTTCTCCGGGTTCGTGTCGCGCCAGAACGTGCGCCGGCTGGCGGTGACCGTCGAGCCGCCGGGGGAGGTCTACGCGCGCACCCCGGTGCGCGTCGGCTTCACGCTCGCCAACCGCGGCTGGCTGCTGCCGCGCTGGTGCCTGCTGTTCAGCCTCGGGCCGGGCGGCCCGCCGCTGCTCGTCCCCTACCTGCCCCGGCGCGGCGCCAGCGCGGGCGAGATCGAGGTCATCCTGCCGCGGCGCGGCCGGCAGTCGCTCGCCGCCGCCCACCTCGCGAGCCTCTTTCCGTTCGGCTTCTTCCGTAAAGGCGCGCGCTACCGGCTCGACCTCGAGGTGCTGGTCTTCCCCGAGCTGTTCGCGGCCGCGACGCGGCGCGAGGACGAGGCCGGCGAGCACGGCGACGAGCCCTCGCGGCGCGTCGGCTGGGGGCACGAGCTGCACTCGCTGCGCGCGTTCCGCCCGGGCGACGACCCGCGCAGCATCCACTGGAAGCGGAGCGCGCGCACCGGGAGCCTGGTCTACATGGAGCGCGAGGCCGAGGACAGCCGGCGGCTGGCGATCGTGTTCGACAACGGCGCCGGGCCGCTCGCCGGCGCCGCGGCCGAGCGCTTCGAGCGCCTGGTCAGCGAGGCCGCGACCGCCGCCGTCGATCACCTCGCGCGCGGCTGGGAGGTCGAGCTGGTCACCCGCGACCGGACGCTGCCGTTCGCCGCCGGCCTGCGCCAGCGCTGGGCGCTGCTCGAGGCGCTGGCGCTGGTCGAGCCGGTGGCGCCGGGCCCGGGCGCGCTCGCCTCCTCCGATCGGCGCGCGGCCGAGTTGCGGCTCGGCCTCGCCGAGCCCGAGCGCCGGAGGGCGGCGGGGTGACGCTCGCGTTCGGGCGCGAGAAGCGCCTCCTGCTCGGCGCGCTGGCGGCGCTCGCGCCGCTGCCGCTGCCGCTCAACGAGGCCCTCGGCTGGCCGTTCCTGCTCGCCTGGCTCGCCGGCGTGGCGCTGTTCGTCGCGCGCGCCCGCGCCGACCACGGAAGCTGGCTGCCGCCGTGGGCGATGAACCTGCTCGGCCTCGCCTACCTGCCGCTCTTCTTCCTCGACCTGACGATGTTCTCGGGCGGGCGCCTGGTCGGGCCGGTGCTCCACCTCGGGATGTTCGCGGTCCTGATCAAGCTCTTCGCGCTCCGCCGCGAGCGCGACAAGTGGCAGGCGCTGATGGGGATCTTCTTCCTCTTCCTGGCCGCGATGGCGACCAGCGTCCACCCCGCGGTGACGCTCTACCTGGCGGCCTTCCTCGCCGGCGGCGTGCTGCTGCTCACCCGCTTCGCGCTGCTCCACCTGCTCGCCGGCTTCGGCCACCACGACGCGGCGCTCGCGCGGGTGCCGCTCAAGGGCTTCCTGGTCGCCTGCGTCGTCGTCTCGCTCGCGCTCGCGGTGCCGCTCTTCGCGCTGCTGCCGCGGGTGACCAGCCCCTACCTCGCGGGCGGCATGGGCGGCGGGCCGCAGGTCCAGGTCACCGGCTTCTCCGACGAGGTGACCCTCGACTCGATCGGCCGCATCCGCGAGAGCCGCGAGATCGCGCTGCGGGTGCGCTATCTCGATGGTGACCGCCGGCCGCAGGACGCCGGCCGGCGCTTCAAGGCCGCCACCTTCGACCGCTACGACGGCCGCGCCTGGCGGCGCTCGGCGGGGCTGCGGGCGGTGGTCTCGCCCGGCGGCGCGCGGGTCGAGCTGGCGCCGGGGGGGATCGAGCGCTGGGCGACGATCTTCCTCCAGCCGGTCACCGGCAAGAGCCTGCCGCTGCCGACCGCGACCCGGGTGCTCGAGATCGACCGCCGCGGCCTGGAGATCGGCGCCGGCGGCGCGATCTACCTCTCCTACCGGCCGGTGACCGGTGTCGACTACCGGGTCGGCCTCGGCCGCGGGCCGGTCTCCGCCGCCGCCGAGCCCGACCCCGCCGACCCCGCGCCGCCGACCCTCGACGCGACCGGCGTCAGCGCCGAGATGGCGGCGCTCGCCGCGAGCGCGATGGGCGGCGGCGGCGCCGGCGAGCGCGCGCGGCGGCTGGAGGCCTACCTGGCCCAAAACTACGACTACACGCTCGATTTCGTCGGCCGCGGCGGCAGCGAGCCGCTCGCGGACTTCCTGTTCCGCTACAAGAGCGGCCACTGCGAGTACTTCGCCACCGCGATGGTGCTGCTGCTGCGCTCGCAGGGCGTCCACAGCCGGCTCGCCACCGGCTTTCTGGGCGCCGACTACAACCCGATCGAGGGCCTGTGGGTGGTCCGCCAGGCCAACGCCCACGCCTGGGTCGAGGCCTATGTGCCGGGCCAGGGGTGGCTCGAGTTCGATCCCACGCCGCCGGCCGGCCGCCCCGCCGGCGGCGGCGGCGGCGCCTGGGACCTCGCTGTCCAGGCCTGGGAGACCCTGATCTTCCGCTGGGACCGCTACGTCCTGACCTACGGTTTCGACGAGCAGGTCGGCCTGTTCGCGAGCCTGCGCGGGCTCTGGTCGCGGCTCTTCGGCCGGCGCGGCGGCGGCGCCGACGCCGCCGAGGCCGCGGCTCCGGCCGAGACCGCGCCGGCGGCG
>CAZNIX010000318.1:0-5950 GCA_964573125.1 uncultured Thermoanaerobaculia bacterium | reverse complement strand
GCAGTCGAGGAGGCGCCGGCGCGCCGCGGCCGGCGGCAGCGCGTTCAGCTCGGCGAGTGCGAGCGGCGCGGCGGCCGCCGGGTCGACCCGGCCCCAGACGCGCAGGCGCGCGACGCCGCCGTCCGGGTGGATCGCGAAGCGGACGTGGGAGACCGGGCCGGCGAGCGGCTCCAGGCGGTCGAAGACGTGGCGGCCGTCGGGCTCGAGCGGTGTGCGAAGGAGGAGCGGGCGCCACGCGGGCTCGGCGGCGGCGAGATCGAGCGGCCCGTCGCCCGCGCACAACCCCTCGAGCCAGCAGCTCCCCGGCGCGTTGCCCTTGAAGAACGAGGTGTCGACCTCGACCCGCTCGGGCACCCCCGGAGCGGTGAGGCGGATCACCACCCAGTCGTGCCCCGGGCCGCGCCGGCGGCGGGTCTCCCAGCCGTCGTGCATGCCGGTCGGCTCGCCCGGGAGCAGGAGCTTCTCCGGCGTGCCGAAGAACCGGTCGCTCGCCGCGAGGACGCGCGCGCCGTGGGCGAGGGAGGCGAGGTCGACCGGCGCGCCGCCGGCGAGGTCGGCCGCCCGCGGCACCACCTCGCCGTGCACGCGCAGGCGCGCCACGCCGCCGTCGGGGTAGATGTGGAGCCGCAGGTGGGTGAAGCGGTACGGCGTCGCGAGCGTGAAGCGGTTCTGCGCGTCGCCCTCGAGGCGCGAGACGGGGAGGATCTCCAGCCACTCGGCGTCGGGGCCGAGCAGCTCCTCGGCGGTCGCACCCGCCGGCGCGTCGCAGCCCTCGAGCGAGCAGCTCTCGGGGAAGTTGCCGCGGAAGTGCGCGGTGTCGACGACGACGACGCGCGGGATCCCCGGCAGGCCGAGCCGGACCAGGCACCAGTCGTGCCCCGGCTCGCGCCGGCGGCGGGTCTCCCAGCCGTCCATCCACTTGCCGCGGTCGGTGTAGCGGTCGGGGTCCCAGCGCGGCGGCTCGTCGCGCACCAGGTTCTCCTTGGGCGCGAAGAACTCGTCGTTGGTGGCGAGCACCGCGGCGCCGAGGCGGGCCGAGGCGAGGTTGGGGGGGTCGAGGCTCGTCGTCTCGCTCATGGCGTCGTCGATCGGCCCGCAGGCCGCGCGAGCAACTCGCCGCGGGGCGGGCCGGGGAAGCGGCCACGCCCGTCGCGCGCGGCGGCGCCCGCGGGGTCGTCCGCAGCGGCCGGGCCGAGCGCATCGTAGACCAGCTCGCCGCGCACGACCGTCGCCGCCACCATTCCGCGAAGCTCCCGCCCGGCGTAGGGGGTGACCGGATGGCGGTGCTCGAGGCGCGCCGGGTCGACGGTGAACGCGGCGTCCGGGTCCCAAATCACCAGGTCGCCGTCGAGCCCCGGCGCGATCGCGCCCTTACGCGTGGCGAGCCCGGCGAGCGCCGCCGGCCGCGCGGAGAGCCAGCGTGCGAGGTCGGCGACGGTGGCGCCGCGCGCGCGGGCGCCGGTCCAGAGCGCGGGGAGGAGGAGCTGGAGCGAGGCGATCCCGCCCCAGGCGGCGAAGAAGTCGCCCTCGTCCCGCCGCTTCATCGCCGGCGGGCAGGGGGAGTGGTCGCTCGCGACGAGGTCGATCGCGCCGTCGAGGAGCGCCCGCCAGAGCGCGTCGCGCTCCTCGGCGCCGCGGATCGGCGGCGCGCACTTGAACTCGGTCGCGCCGTCGGCGATCTCCCCGGCGGCGAACGTCAGGTAGTGCGGGCAGGTCTCGACGGTGACCGCCAGCCCCTCGGCTCGCGCCGCGGCGAGGAGCGGCAGCGCCGCGGCGGTCGCCAAGTGGACGACGTGCAGGCGCAGCGGCGGCGCGCCCGCGGGGCGCTCGCGGCAGAGCGCGAGCAGGCCGCGGATCGCCTCGACCTCGGCCGCGGGCGGCCGGCTCGCGAGGTAGCGCGCGTAGCTCCGTGCCGCCTCGCCGTCCGGCGCTCCCGCCGCCGCCGCGCGCGCGATCACCTCCGGGTCCTCGCTGTGGACGAGCAGCGGCAGCCCCGCCGCGGCCAGGACCGGCGCCGCCCGCCGCAGCCCGTCGAGGGTCACCGCCGGGAACTCGGGGACGCCCGAGTCGACCAGGAAGGCCTTGAACCCGAGCACGCCGGCGGTGATCAGGCCCTCGACATCGGCCGTGCCGCCATCCCCGTCACCGGGCGAGCCCCTGCGTGGCCCCTCGGCATCCCCGACCCGCGCCGGGCTCCGCGCTTCGGTGTTGCCCGGCACCAGCCCGCCCCAGAAGCCGACATCGACCCGGCACCCGCCCGCCGCTGCCGCCCGCTTGGCCGCGAGCGCCGCCGGCGTCGTGGTCGCCGGCACGCAGTTGAGCGGCATGTCGACCAGCGTCGTCGCCCCGCCGGCCGCCGCCGCCCGCGTCGCGCTCTCGAACCCTTCCCACTCCGTCCGTCCCGGCTCGTCGACGTGCACGTGCGCGTCGACCAACCCCGGCGACACCACCAGCTCGCCCGCGTCGAACACCGCCGCGCCGTCCGGCGCCGCCGCCCACCCCTCGACCGCGGCGATCCGCCCGCGCGCGATCCGCACCGTCGCCGGCCGCACGCCCTCCGGCGTCACCACCCGCCGGCCGCGGACCGCGTGGAGCGATGGGGCTGCCGAGCGCATGAGGAGAGCAGGGAGTCTACGCCGCCGCCGCCGAACCGACTTGCGCCGGCCGCCTATAATCACGTATGCTTAGCTGCTGTCAGAATCTTCCCGGGAGGACCTCATGAGCGACCGGCGCCTTCTCGCGGTGGGGTGGGTGGGTGTCCTCGTCGTGCTCGCGGCCGCGCGGCTCGATGCGCAGCCCTATCTGGTCAAGAACATCAACGAAGCCGGGTCGGGGTTTCTCGCCGGCTCCGATCCGATCGTCCTCGGGGTCGCGGGCGGCTCCGTGATCTTCAGCGCCGACGACGTCGCGAACGGCCGCGAGCCGTGGGCGAGCGACGGCACGGCCGCCGGCACCCGGATGCTGATCGACCTGACCCCGGGCCCGGAGTCGGCCGGCGTCGTCAGCCTGGGAAGCATCGGGGGACTGCTCCTCGTGCAGGGGGGGCCCGACAATCAGGTGTGGTCGACCGACGGCACGGCGTCGGGCACGGTGCGGCTGACCTTCGCCCAGCTCGGTCAAGTCCGACCCTACGGGCGGGCGCGGGTGCTCGGGACGATCACCGGCCCAGCGCGCCTGCTCTTCGCCCTGCGCAGTCCCATTCACTTCGACTGGGATCTGTGGGTCAGCGACGGCACGCCGGAAGGCACGCGGGTCGTCGCCGAGCTGGATGACTTCCCGAACGAAGGCGGTGCCAGCCTCGGCGCCGAGCTGCTGTTCGAGAACGGGTTCGGCGAGCTGTGGGCGAGCGACGGCACCCGCGCGGGAACGGGCCGCGTCCGATCCTTCGACTCGCTCGATAGGCTGGTCGCGCTCGACGAGGGACGGGCGATCCTGGTCGCCGACGACGGCACGTCGGGAAGGGAGCTGTGGGTGAGCGACGGCACCCCCGCGGGCACGCGCCTCGTCGTCGACCTGGTGCCCGGCGAGGACAGCCTGTTCCCCACGCTCCTCAGCCCCGGCGGCGCCGGGCGGGTCTTCTTCGCCGCCTTCGTTCCGGCCGAGGGCTCCCAGCTCTGGAGCACCGACGGCACCGCGGCCGGCACCTTCTCACTGACCAACGGCCTCGACGTCGGGTTCTCCGGGTTCCAGGTGGTGGGCGGCCTCGCGTTCACCGACGCCGACGACGGAGTACACGGCGTCGAGCTGCTGGCGAGCGACGGCACGTTCGCCGGGACGCGCCTGCTCGACCTCTGTCCCGGGGCCTGCTCGAGCTTCCCCTTCGGACTGCGGGGAACCTCGTTGGGAGTGCTGTTCGTGGCTTTCGACGACGAGCACGGCTACGAGCCGTGGCTGACCGACGGCACCCCGGGAGGGACCCGCCTGCTGGCCGATCTCTGCCCCGGCACCTGCGACAGCTCGGCCGAGCTGCTCGCCGACCTCGGGGGCCTGCTCGTCCTGTTCCGGGGGTTCGAGGTGGAGGCGTGGGTGACCGACGGCACGCCGGCGGGGACCCGTCCGCTGGCGTTCCCGCCCGCCCTGCGCTTCCCGTTCGGGCGGAGCGTCGGCGTCGTCGACGGGGTGGCCGTCTTCGCCGCCTCCGACGACCTCCACGGCGAGGAGCCCTGGCGCACCGACGGCACCGAGGCCGGCACCTCCCTGCTCGGCGACCTCGCGCTCGACGGCGACGTCGACTCCCGGCCCGCCTTCTTCGAGCGGATCGGAGACGAGGTCTTCTTCGCGGCCGCCTCCGGGCTCTTCGGCTCGCCCCGGCTGTGGCGGACCGACGGCACCGAGACCGGCACCGAGCCGGTCGACGTCCTGGCCACCGACGGCTTCGTCGCCAACCTGCTCGGCGTCGGCGAGGACCTCTTCGTCGTGGTGAGGGATCACCCCCGGCTCGAGCTGTGGCGCACCGACGGCACCGGCGGCGGCACCGTCCGGCTCTTCACCGACGAACTCACGAGCACCGCCGGCGAGCTCGCCGCGCTCGGCAGCCAGGTCTACGTCTTCGGTTCCGGTCTGTGGAAGTCGGGACGCACCCCGGGGTCGGCGCAGAAGCTCGCCGACCTCGTCTTCGGCGAGGGCGTCGCACGGGAGGGGTCGGGAGCCCTCGACGGGCGGCTCTTCTTCAGCGCCGCGGCGGGCTTCGGGGAAGGCGACCCGGACCTCGAGCTGTGGTCCACCGACGGCACGCCCGCCGGAACCCGCCGGGTGCGCGACATCCAGCCGGGATCCGAGGCGTCGCGGCCGCGGGACTTCGCTGTCCTCGGGAACCGGCTCTACTTTCTCGCCGACCACGCGGGCCGGCACGAGGGCCTGTGGCGGACGGACGGCACGGAGACCGGGACCGAGCTGGTCCACGAGTACGAGGCCTTCTTCGGCGACCCGGGCCGCCTCCTGGGCCGGGTCGGCGGCAGCCTCGTCCTTTTCGACGGCACGACCCTCCTCGCGACGGACGGTGCCGAGGTCTCGATCATCGACGGCGGCGAAGGGGCGGGCTCGCTCGGGCGCCCGGCGGCGGTGCCGCTCGGCAACCGGCTCTACTTCGTCGCCCGGGTCGACGAGGAAGTGGGCGACGGCATCTCCGGCCGGCTGTGGCGCACCGACGGGACGCTCGCTGGCACCGGCCCGTCGGAGGTCCTGCCGCCGGGGCACCTGGTCCAGAACCTGTTCGCGGCGGGCGGTCGGATCCTCCTGCTCGTCCGGACCCCGCTCGCCGGGCAGGAGCTGTGGGTCACCGACGGCGCCCCGGCGGGCAGCCGGCGCATCGCCGGCCTCGCCGGGCTCGAGATCGACCTCTTCGGTCTCTTCGAGGACGGCATCTCGCCGCCGATCGCGCTCGGCGACCAGCTCCTGTTCGCGGCGGACGGCCCGGTGATCGGCTACGAGCTGTGGGGCGCCGACCTCGACGCCCGGCTGCCTCCGTTCGCCCTGCCGGCGGCGCCGTCCGAGCTGGGCGTGGAGGCGTCGTCGGAGTCGGGGGTGCGGCTGACCTGGCGCGACAACTCCGCGGACGAGGCCTCGTTCCGCATCACCGGCACGACCGCGGTCGAGTCGCTCGGCGGCTCGATCTCGGTGCCGGCCGGGACCAGCTCGGTGATCGTCCAGGGGCTGCCGCCGGAGACCCCGTTCAGCTTCACCGTGGCGGCGGTCAACGCCCTGGGCGTTTCGGCGGAGAGCAACGAGGCGAGCGGAACGCCGCTGCCCGCGGCCGGGCCGTGCGCGGCGGACGGCCAGACCCTGTGCCTGCTCGGCGGCCGGTTCGCGGTCTCGGTGCTGTGGCGCGACCAGCACAACGACGGAATCGGCACCGGGGGCGCGCTGCCGTTCCCCGGCTCGGACCAGACCGGCCTCTTCTGGTTCTTCAACCCGGCCAACGTCGAGCTGATCGTCAAGGCGCTCGACGGCC
>CAZNIX010000317.1:0-5965 GCA_964573125.1 uncultured Thermoanaerobaculia bacterium | reverse complement strand
GGCCGTCCGCCGCCGCGCCCTCGGCCGGGACGCCGTCGGGCGCCGGCAGCGCCGCCACCGGCGGGCCGGGGGCGGGCGGGGCCGCCGCCGCGCGCGGAGAAGCCGGCCGTCCCGGGGGGCGGGCGGAAGCGTTCGTTCGCGCGGCCATGCTCGCGGTGGACTCTATCCGGCGGCCGGGCCGGCGGCGGCGGGTCTCGGCTCGCCGGCCGGCGGTGTTACACTGCTGTCACAGGCGGACCGCCCCGCTCCCCGCGGGCGCAGCGATAATCGCCTTCCCCGCTGACAGTTGGGTCGCAGAGGAAGGAGCCGCGGCTTGCTGCACGAGGTATCGAGACCGACCCCGCCGTGGGCGGAGGCCGACGACACCGTCGCCGGCGGCCCCTACCTCAACCGCGAGCTGTCGTGGCTGGAGTTCAACCGCCGGGTGCTCGCCGAGGCGGGGGCGCCGGACAACCCGCTGCTCGAGCGGCTCAAGTTCCTCGCGATTTTCGACAACAACCTCGACGAGTTCTTCATGAAGCGGGTCGGCGGTCTCAAGCAGCAGGTCGCCGGTCACTTCCACGACGCCTCGCCCGACGGGCTGACCCCGCGCCAGCAGCTCGACGCGATCGACGCCACGGTGCGGCCGATGCTCGCCGAGGAGCGCCGGCTGCTCCACCGCGAGATCCTGCCGCGGCTGGCCGAGAGCGGGCTGCGGCTGGTCGCCTGGGACGAGCTGTCGCCCGACGAGCGGCGCCACGCCTGCGACTACTTCCGCTCCAGCGTCTACCCGATCCTCACCCCGCTGGCGGTCGACCCCGCCCACCCGTTCCCGTTCATCTCCAATCTCAGCCTGTCGCTCGCGGTCGGCGTGCGCGAGCACGGCGCGGGCTCGGTGCGCTTCGCCCGGGTCAAGGTGCCGCCCAGCCTGCCGCGCTGGGTGAAGATGCCGCGCGGGCTGCGCTACCTGCCGCTCGAGGAGCTGGTCGCGCACAACCTCGACGCGCTGTTCCCGGGTATGGAGGTCCACGAGGCGTGGCCTTTCCGGGTCACCCGCAACGCCGACATCGAGCGCAACGAGGAGACCGCCGAGGACCTGCTCGAGGCGATCCAGGAGGAGCTGCACCGGCGCCGCTTCGCCACCGTGGTGCGGCTCGAAATCGGCCCCAACATGCCGCACTGGATGCGCGAGCTGATCCGCCAGCACCTCGCGTTCGAGGCGCGCGACGTCTACGAGCTCGAGTCGCCGCTCGGGCTCAAGGACCTGTTGCAGCTCGCCGCGCTGCCGCTCCAGGAGCACCGCGACGCGGGCTGGACGCCGGTCACCCATCCGCGGCTGGCGGCGCCGACGCCAGGCGACCCGGTCGACGTCTTCGCCGAGATCGCGCGCGGCGACCTGCTCGTCCACCACCCCTACGACGCCTTCACCACCAGCGTCCAGCGCTTCATCGAGGCGGCGTCGCAGGACCCGGCGACGCTCGCGATCAAGCAGACCCTCTACCGCACCTCCGCCGACTCGCCGCTGATGAAGGCGCTGATCCGCGCCGCCGAGGAGGGCAAGCAGGTGGCGGTGTCGGTCGAGATCAAGGCGCGCTTCGACGAGGCCAACAACATCGAGTGGGGCGAGGCGCTCGACAAGGCCGGCGCCCACGTCTGCTACGGCCACGTCGGGCTCAAGACCCACGCCAAGGCGGCGCTGGTCGTGCGCCGCGAGGGCGGCCGGCTGGTCTCCTACGCGCACATCGGCACCGGCAACTACAACGCCGAGACCGCCGCGCTCTACACCGACCTCGGGCTGTTCACCGCCGACCCGGCGATCGCGGCCGACGTGGTCAAGCTGTTCAACCTCCTGACCGGGTACCTCCACCGGCCGCAGTTCGACAAGCTCCTGGTGGCGCCGGTCAACATGAAGCGCCGCTTCCTCGAGCTGATCCTGCGCGAGATCGACCACCAGCGCTCGGGGCGCGGCGGCTCGATCGTCGCCAAGATGAACGGCCTCGAAGACGTCGACGTCGTCGACGCGCTCTACGAAGCGTCGGCTGCGGGGGTCGAGATCGACCTCGTCGTGCGCGGCATCTGCCGCCTACGGCCGGGGCTGCCGGGGCGGAGCGGCACCGTGCGCGTGCGCTCGATCGTCGGCCGCTTCCTCGAGCACGCGCGGATCTTCTACTTCCACAACGGCGGCCGGCCCGAGTACTACTTCGGCTCCGGCGACTGGATGCGGCGAAACCTCGAATACCGGGTCGAGGCCGCGGTGCCGGTCGAGGACCCGCGGCTCCAGCAGGAGATCCGGGCGATCCTCGAGCTCCAACTCGCCGACAACGCCAAGGCCTGGGAGCTGGCCGCCGACGGCTCGTGGACGCGCCGGCGGCCGGGGCCGGGCGAGGCGCGGATCGAGTCTCAGGCGATGCTCATGGAACGGGCGCTGGAACGCGCTCGGCGTCCTCCGGTGTCGGAGGGCTGAAGCCGGCGGCGAGGTAGCCGGCCAGCTCGCCGATCGCGCGCGCGAGCGCCCGCCGCTCGACCGCCTCCTCCCCGGCCCCGGTCCACGCCGGCGCGAGGGCCGCGAACAGCCGGTCGCGCCGCTCGCGGTTGAGCCGCGCGAGCGCGAGCAGGCCGTCGACCGGGTCCCAGCCCGCGGGGCCGCCGGCGCCGTCCGGCTCCGCGGCCGCCGTCATCGCCGAGCCGAGCAGGGCGCGGGCGCGCTGCTGGGCCGCGCTCTCGACCGCCGCCGACAGCTCGGCCTCGAGGGTGTGGGAGTCGTTCAGCTCGCCGAGCAGGTCCTGGAGCTTCTTGAGCCGCTTGACGATTGGGCCCGCCGACGGCAGCTCGCGCTCGAGCGGCTCGAACAGGTAGCGCAGCCGCTTGGCCGCGAGGCGGGCGCGGTGGGCGCGCGCGGCGTCGCCGGCCGCGGCGAGCCCGGCGATCAGCTCCTCGAAGCGCGCGAGGTCGCGCCGCGCCTCGGCCGCGACCAGGTCGCCGAAGCTCGCCTCGCCGCCGCCGCCGTCGAGCCGCACTTCGCGGCGGTAGACGCCGAGCCGCTTCTGCAGCTCGCCGGCGAGCGGGCCGAAGCCGTCGGCCAGGCCGCGCTGCGCCTGCTCGTAGCCGGCGTCCTTGCGCTTGGCGAGCCGCGCCGCCAGCCAGTCGAGGCCCGCCTGCTGCCCCGCCTCGAGGAGCGCGCGCTGGGCGCTGATCCACTCGAGCGCGACCTCGGCGTCGCGCCCCTCGCCGGTGGCGCGCGCGAGGTCGCGGAGCTGCTTGCGGTGGCGCTTCTTGAGCGCGCCGGCGAGCGGGCCGCGGTAGGCGCGCAGCACGCTGCGCAGCCGGCGCAGCGCGACGCGGAAGTCGTGCAGCGCCTCGGCGTCGTCGGGGTCGGCGAGCCGGGCGGCGGCCTCCTCGGCGCGCGCGAGCTGGGTCAGCGCGACCAGGCGGGCGGCCTCTTCGGGCGGGCGGCTGAGCAGATGGCTCACTTGCGCCGGGGCTCCATCTGGCGCAGCGCGCGCGGCGGCAGCGCCCAGAGCAGCACGGCGGCGCCGGGCTCGGGGTCGTCGCCGAGGTCGAGCAGCAGCGCGCTTCCCTTCCTGACCTCGAGCGCCGGCCGCTGGCGGCCGGTCAGAAACCACGAGGCGGCGGTCGACAGATGCGGTTCGTGGCCGACCGCGGCGACCAGGGCGTCGGCATCCGGGTCGAGCGCGCGCAGGGCGGCGAGCAGCGTCTTGGGCGCGGCGTCGGGCAGCAGCGCGTCGCTCTCCTCGGGCTCCGGACCGCCGAGCTCGCGGTGGACGATCGCGGCGGTCTGGACCGCGCGCACCAGCGGGCTGGTCAGCGTCGCCGCCGGCTCCGGCGGGTCGAGGAAGCCGCGCAGGCCGCGGGCGATCGCCTGCATCCGCCGCCGGCCCTTGCCGGTCAGCGACCGCTCGCCGTCGTCGGCGCCGGTGCGCGCGAACTCCTCGCGGTCGACCGCGAGCGCGTGGCGGATCAGCAACAGCTTCATCGCGCGATCTTCATGGCGCCTGCGGGCGCATTTCGAGGCGACAGGGGAGCGCAAGGATACCGCCGGGGCTGGACGGCGAGAAGTGACAGCGATGTGACGATCATGGTCAGCCCCAGGGGTCGGCGAGGAAGGCGGCCAGCTCCCGGCGGATCGCGTTGTCGCCGATCTCGCGCGTAATCTCGAAGCGGCCGGGCGCGGCCGGCAGCACCCAAGCGACTCCCCCCTCGCCCGCCTTCTTGTCGCGCCGGACGAAGCCGAGGAGCGCGTCGGGCCCGAGGCCGGCGGCGCCCGCCGGGAGCTCCGGCAGGCCGCGCCGGGCGAGCCGCGCGCGCACGCGCGCCGCGACCGCCGGGTCGAGGCCGCGGACCCGCGCGAGCCGGAGCGCGAACAGCAGCCCGTAGGCCACCGCCTCGCCGTGCCGCAGGCCGCGGTAGCCGAGCGCCGCCTCGAGCGCGTGGCCGAGGGTGTGGCCGAGGTTGAGCACGCGGCGCTCGCCCGAGGTCTCGGCCGGATCGCGTTCGACCACCGCCGCCTTGGCCGCCGCCGCCGCCGCGACCACCGGCGCCAGCGCCTCGGGATCGGCGGCGAGCAGCGCGTCGAGATCGGCCTCGAGGCGGGCGAAGAGCGCCGGGTCGAGCGCCAGCGCCATCTTGACCATCTCGACCAGGCCGGCCGCCAGCTCGCGCCGCGGCAGGGTGGCGAGCACGGCGGTGTCGGCGACCACCGCCGCCGGGTGGTGGAACAGCCCGACCGCGTTCTTCCCCTCCGGCAGGTCGACCCCGGTCTTGCCGCCGATCGCGGCGTCGACCTGCGCGAGCAGCGTGGTCGGCGCCTGGACCACCTCGACGCCGCGCAGAAAGCACCCGGCGGCGAAACCGGCGAGGTCGCCGGCGCTGCCGCCGCCGAACGCGATCACCCGGCTGTCGCGCCGGCCGCCGGCCTCGAGCATCGCCCGCCAGAGCCGGCCGGCCTCCGCGAGCGTCTTCGCCGCCTCGCCCTCGGGGACCTCGAGGTCCACCCGGCGAGCCGCGCGCTCGCCGACCCAGGCGAGCCGCGCGCCGTGGAGCGCCAGCACGCGCGGGGTGGTGACGACGAACGCGGTGCGCCCGGCGAGCCAGGGGCCGAGCCGCTCGGCGGCGGCGGCGAGCGCGCCGGGGCCGATCAGGATCGGGGTCGAGCCGCCGGGATGGCGGAGGGAGAGTTCTCTCAGCGGGGCTGAGGCGCGCGTCATCCGCCGCCACCGGGTGGCTCTCGGGCGACCGCGATGCCCAGCTCGGCGAGCTGCGCCGGGTCGACCGGCGACGGCGCCGCGGTCATCAGGTCGGTCGCCGACGCGGTCTTGGGGAACGCGATCACCTCGCGCAGCGACGGCGCGCCGGCCATCATCATCACCACCCGGTCCCAGCCGAACGCGATGCCGCCGTGGGGCGGCGCGCCGTAGGAGAGCGCCTCGAGCAGGAAGCCGAAGCGGTGTTCGGCCTCCGCGGGGCCGATGCCGAGCACGCCGAACACCCGCTGCTGGACCTCGCGGTCGTGGATGCGGATCGAGCCGCCGCCCAGCTCGACGCCGTCCATCACCACGTCGTAGGCGCGCGAGCGGACCGCCCCGGGGTCGCTCTCCAGCCGCTCGAGGTCCTCCGGCCTGGGCGCGGTGAACGGGTGGTGGTAGGAGGCCCAGCGCCCCGCGGGCTCCTCGCGGGCGAAGAGCGGGAAGTCGGTGACCCAGAGGAACGCGTGCGCGCCGGCCGGGATCAGCCCGTACTCCTCGGCGAGCGCCTGGCGCACCGCGCCGAGCCCGGCGGCGGTCGTCGGCTCGGGGCCGGCGGCGAGGAGCGCGAGGCTCCCCTCCTCGAGCCCGAGCGCCTCGGCGGCGCCCGCGGCCTCGGCCTCGGTCAGCGCGCCCTTGACCTGGAACGCCGCGGCGCCGTCCTGGCGGCGCAGCGTGAGCACGCCGGCGGCGCCGTGTCGGCGCGCGACCTCGGGCCAGCCCTC
>CAZNIX010000316.1:0-5967 GCA_964573125.1 uncultured Thermoanaerobaculia bacterium | reverse complement strand
GCTTCGACCCCGTCGCGTTGCTCGGCGGCGAGGCCGGCGGCCCGGCCGCCGAGCAGCGCGGCGGTACCGGGAGCGACGGCGCGCCCGGGAGGCACGTCGCCGCTCCGCGAACCCCCGTTCACGCCACGGCCGTCGTCGCGCCATCCGCCGGGGCGGCCGCGCCCGCGTCGCGCTTCCGGCCCGATCCCGGCCCGCCGCTCCCCGCCGATGCCGAGGCGATCGCGTTCGCGCCCGCCGTCGACCTCGGCCGCTGGCTGCGCGCGCGGGCGATCTCGTCGGTCGAGCTGACCCGGCTCTACCTCGACCGCCTCGAGCGCTTCGACCCGCTGCTCGAGTGCGTCGTCACGCTCACCCCCGAGCGCGCGCTCGCGGCCGCCGAGCGCGCCGACCGCGAGCTCGCCGCCGGCGAGTGGCGCGGCCCGCTCCACGGCGTGCCGTGGGGGGCCAAGGACCTGCTCGCCGCCCGCGGCTACCCGACCACCTGGGGCGCGACGCCCTACAAGGAGCAGGTGATCGACGACGACGCCACCGTCGTCGCCCGGCTCGACGAGGCGGGCGCGGTGCTGGTCGCCAAGCTCACCCTCGGCGCGCTCGCCTGGGGCGACGTCTGGTTCGGCGGCACCACGCGCAGCCCGTGGAACCCGGCCGAGGGCTCGAGCGGCTCGTCGGCGGGCTCGGCCTCGGCGGTCGCGGCCGGGCTGGTCGGGTTCGCGCTCGGCAGCGAGACCTGGGGCTCGATCGTCTCGCCGTCGACCCGCTGCGGCGCCACCGGCCTGCGCCCGACCTTCGGCCGGGTCAGCCGGCACGGCGCGATGGCGCTCGCCTGGAGCATGGACAAGCTCGGCCCGCTCGCGCGCGCGGTCGACGACTGCGCGCTGGTCTTCGCCGCGATCCACGGCCCCGACGGGCTCGACCCGACGGTCGTCGACCGCCCGTTCGCCTGGGATCCCGCGGTCGACCCGCGGCGCCTGCGCGTCGGCTACCCGCGGGTGCTGTTCGAGGACGAGCCGGACGCGGGCGAGGCCGACGCGGACGCGATCGCGCGCGCCCGCGAGCAGCGCGCCCGCGACCTCGCGACGCTCGACGTCCTGCGCGGCCTGGGGATCGAGCCGGTGCCGTTCGAGCTGCCGTCCGCGCTCCCGGTCGAGCACCTGGCGTTCATCCTCTCCGCCGAGGCCGCGACCGCGTTCGACGTCCTGACCCGCAGCAATCGCGACGACCTGCTGGTGCGCCAGATCGAGAACGCGTGGCCGAACGTCTTCCGCCAGGCGCGGCTGATCCCGGCGGTCGAGTACCTCCAGGCCAACCGCGTGCGCACGCTGCTCCTGCGCGCGATGGAGGCGGCGCTCGGCGACCTCGACGCCTACGTCTGCCCGTCGTTCGGCGGCGACAACCTGCTGCTGACCAACCTCACCGGCCACCCGTGCGTGGTCCTGCCCAACGGCTTCCGCGCCGACGGCGCCCCGACCTCGATCACGTTCTGCGGCCGCCTCCACCGCGAATCCGAGCTGCTCGCCATCGCCCGCGCCTACCAGCGGGCCACCGACTGGCACCTCCGCCGGCCGGACCTCGAGGCGGGATGGGCGAAGAAACGGGCGGCGGAGGCGGAGGCGGCGAACTAGCCCTGGTCCGCCGCCTTCCTCCCCGGCAGGCCCGATCGCAAGCGCCGAGCCCCGTGACATCATCCCCACCGGGAGACCACGCATGGCCAAGCGCCGGATCGGCCTGCTCGGGCTCGGCGCCTACGTGCCCGAGCGGGTGATGACCAACGAGGAGTGGGCGGAGTACGTCGACACCTCGGACGAGTGGATCAAGAGCCGCACCGGGATCGAGCGGCGGCGGATCGCGGCGGCGGACGAGACCACCGCCAGCCTGGCGGTGGCCGCGGCCGAGCGGGCGCTCGAAGACGCCGGCATGGGCGCCCGCGACGTCGACGAGATCATCGTCGCCACCGACACCCCCGAGGTCTTCATCCCCGATACCGCGTCCTACGTCCAGGACCGGCTCGGCGCCCGCGAGGTCCCCGCCTACGACCTCGCCGGCAGCGGCTGCGCCGGCTTCCTCCAGGCGCTCGACGTCGCGCGCTCGCGCGCCGCCGAGGGCCGCCGGGTGCTGGTCGTCGGGGTCGAGCTGCTGAGCCGGCTGATGAACTGGCGCGACCGCAACACCTGTGTGCTGTTCGGCGACGCCGCGGGCGCCGCGGTGGTCGGCGCCGGCGCGCGGGCGGCGGAGATCGTCGCCGCGGTCGCCGGCACCGACGGCAGCCGCGCCGACATCCTGACCCTCGAGGCCGGCGGCACGCGGCTGCCGATCACCGCCGAGCGGGTCGCGCGCGGCCTGCACGAGAAGATCGTGATGAAGGGGCGCGAGGTGTTCCGCGAGGCGGTCAAGCGGATGACCGAGGCCGCGCGGGCGGCGGTCGCGAAAGCGCGCGTGCGCCTCGAGGACGTCGCGCTGGTCGTTCCCCACCAGGCCAACCTGCGCATCCTCGAGGCCGTGCGCGAGGCGCTCGGCCTCTCCGCCGAGCGCCTCTTCGTCAACGTCCAGGACTACGGCAACACCGGCTCGGCCTCGGTGCCGCTCGCGCTCTGGCAGGCGCGCGAGGAGGGCCGGATCGCCGCCGGCGACCTCGTGCTCCTGACCTCCTTCGGCGCCGGCTTCCACTGGGCCGCGGTGCTGGTCCGATTCTGACCGGCCGCCCGGCACGGGCGCCGGGGTTTCAATCGGCCGAGGGTCGGACTTTCAATCAGCCGAGGGTCGGACTTGCAATCAGCCGAGGGTCGGACTTGCAATCAGCCGAAGCCTCGGTGCGCCCGCGCTACTTCTCCGGCGCCTGGATCGTGCGCAGGAAGGCGACCAGCTCGGCGATCTTGCGCTTCGCCACGTCGAGCTTCTCGGGGTCCGACATCTCGGAGTTGCCGGGCTGGAAGACGTCGCCCCAGACCGGCATCTCGCGGTAGCCGTGGCCGGCGACCTCGGCGCGGCCGTCGATCGCCTGGCGCACCCGCTCGGCGGGGAACTCGCCCTTGTCCTTCTTGGTCACCAGCCGGGTGAGATCGGCGGGCTCGACGCTCAGCAGCGGCGCCAGCTTGCCGTCGCCCTCGCCGTCCGCGCCGTGGCAGTTGCTGCAGTAGACGCGGAACGTCACCTTCCCCTTCGCCGCCTTCAGCTCCTCGCTGTCCTCTTCCTCGGCCGCGCCGGCGCCGGCCCCCACGCCCGCCAGCGCGAGCAGCAACGCCGCGCCCGCGAGCAGCCACGAAGCTCGCCCTTGGTCTCTCATCTGTCGCCTCCGGAGCCGTATGGTCGGCGCAAGGCTACCGCCGGCGGGCGGGCGGGGCAATACCCGATCGGGTAGGGTCGCCCACCCCGAGCGCCTCCAGCTCCTCGATCCGGTCCTCGACCACCGCGAAGCCGCCCTGCCAGAACGCGGGGTCGGTCATGTCGATGCCGACCTCGGCGAGGATCTCCTGCGGGCGGGCGGAGCCGCCGTGGGCGAGCAGGCGCAGGTAGCCGGGCTTGAACGCCTCGCCCTCCTCCTGGTAGCGGCGGTAGAGCGCCATCACCAGGAGCTGGCCGAAGCTGTAGGCGTAGCAGTAGAACGGGGTGTGGAAGATGTGCGGGATCGACAGCCACTCGTACTGGAACTCGGAGCTGACGTCGACGCTGTCGCCGAACTGGCGCTCGAGGTCGGCGAGATAGAGCGCGTTGAGGTCGTCGACCGAGCTGCCCTTCAAGATCGCCTCGTGGGCGGCGACCTCGAAGCGGACGAAGTGGGCCTGGCGGAGGACGGTGGCGTAGACGTCGTCGAGCGCCGCGACCAGCAGCTCGCGCCGCGCCGCGGGGTCGGACTCGGCGCGCAGGAGCCGATCGGTCATCAGCATCTCGGCGAAGACCGACGCGGTCTCGGCGAGCGGCAGCGAGGCGTGCTGGGTGAAGCAGGTGTGGTGCTCGGCCATCATGCTGTGCACCGCGTGGCCCAGCTCGTGGGCGAGCGTCGCGACGTCGCGCACCCGGCCGTCGTAGTTGACCAGCACCCAGGGCGTGAAGCGGGGGAGGATGGTCGAGCAGAAGGCGCCGCCGCGCTTGCCCTTGCGGATCTCGCTGTCGATGTGGTCTTCGACGAACACCCGCTCGGCGAGCGCCGCGAACTTCGGGTGGAAGCCGCGGAAGGTCTCGAGCACGGAGGAGACCGCGTCGCCGTACGGGATGTGGCGGTCGGAGGCGGCGATCGGGGCGTAGATGTCGTAGCGCCGCAGCCGCGCCATGCCGAGCAGGCGCGCCTTGTGGCGGAAGTAGCGGCGGAAGAGCTCGGCGTTGGCGGCGACCACCTCGAGCAGCACCTCGACCGCGGCGTCGGGGACGTCGTTGCCGAGGTTGCGCACCGCGATCGGCGAGGCGAACCCGCGCAGCTCGACCTGCTCGCCGCGCCAGTCGCGCACGCGGTTGGAGTAGACCTGGCCGAGCACGGTCGCCTCGTGCTCGTAGACCCGGTAGAGCTCGCGGTAGGCCGCCTCGCGCAGCTCGGCGCGCGGCGAGAACGCGTAGCTCATCAGGGCGTCGCGGGTGAGCGTCTTCTCCTCGCCGTCGACGGTCAGCCGGTACTCGAGCCGGTTGGTGAGCATCGAGTAGAGCGTGAGCACGGCGCCGATGCCGTTGGCGTCCTTCAGGTTGATGATCTGCTCGGACTTCTCGTCGAGCGTGAACGGCCGCACCCGGCGCAGGTCGGAGAGGAAGTGGCGGTGGTCGGCGTGCTCCTCGCGCGCCGGCAGGAGGCGCTCGGCCTGGTCGTCCTCGAGCCCCTTCCACCACAGCTCGAAGAACAGGATCCGGTTCTGGTAGCGGGTGATGACCTCCTCGATGCGGTTGCGGAAGCTCTGCGCGGCGCGCGACTGGGTGTCGGCGGAGAACCAGAGCGAGGCGTAGCCGAGCAGGACGTCGAAGCGCTGGTAGATCGCCTCCAGGCGGTCGACGACGGCGAGGAACTCGGCGCGGTCGATCGCCGGGTCGAGCCGCTCGCGCAGCCGCTCGAACTCGCCGACCGCGACCTCCAGCTCGGCCAGCCGCTCGGCGACCACCTCCGCGCTCGGCGCGGGCAGGAGCTCGGAGAGGTCCCAGGCGCCCTGCTCGAAGCCGGTGGTGACGGGGATCGCGTCGGAGATGGTCATGAATGGTCTGCTCCCGGCGGAGAAGATGGCGGCCTCGATCGCTGTCGGCAGGTCCCGACCGCGCGAGTCGGAGGTCGGGTCGGGGCATTTTAGCCGAGGTTATGCCTGGACGATACCCCCGCGGAGCGGGTCGGCCGGCCGCGACGGCCGGCGCGGGGTCGCGGCTGGAGTACCGTTTGGCTGCGATGGCCCGATCGAGCGACCCCCCGGCCGCCGCGGCGCCGCGCCGGTCCGACGCCTGGTGGCTGGCGGCGATCGTCTACTCGGCCCTGCTCATCCGCGCCTGGGTGCCGTTCGGCAACGTCTTCGCCGGCGGCGACGTCGCGTTCCAGGGCACCGACGCCTGGTACCACCTGCGGCTGATCGACCACCTGGTCGCGAACTTCCCGCACCGGATGAGGTTCGATCCCTACGCGCTCCACCCCGGCGGCGCCGCGGTCGGGGTGGCGCCGCTGTTCGACTACCTGGTCGCCGTGCCGGCGCTCGCCGCCGGGCTGGGCTCGCCCTCGCCGGCGACGGTCGAGCGGATCGCGGCCTGGCTGCCGCCGGTGCTCGCCGCGCTGACCACGCTCGCGGTCTACGCCGTCGGCCGGCGGCTGTTCGACCGCCGGAGCGGGCTCGTGGCGGCGGCGCTGCTGGCGCTCCAGCCCGGGCAGTTCCTGCTCCGCTCGCTCCTCGGCCACGCCGATCACCACGTCGCCGAGGCGCTGTTCGGCACGCTGGCGGTGTGGCTGCTGCTGGTCGCGCTCGACCGCGCCGGCGGCGAGCAGAAAGCGGGCGGCGAGCCGGGGGCCGGCGCGCA
>CAZNIX010000315.1:466-6000 GCA_964573125.1 uncultured Thermoanaerobaculia bacterium | reverse complement strand
GCGCCGCGCCAGCGCGGCCACCCGGGTCAGGTGGCCGGCGGCCAGCTCGCGCCGCTCCCAGGCGAACGCCCAGCCGGCGTAGGCGGCGCGCAGGTCGAGGCGCAGGCGGAGGCGGTTCGCCTCGAGGCGCGCCTCCGCCGCCGCGAGCCCCTGGTCCGCCGCCTCGCGGCGCAGGGCCCGGCGGCCGTCGATCGGCGGCGTCCAGGTCACCGCCGCGAGCGCCTCCGGAGCATCCGGGTCGACCTCCTCGCGCGCGACCTCGATCGAGGGGTTCGGCAGCAGCGCGGCGCGCAGCGCGTCGGCCGCGGCCAGCTCGCGCTCCTCGGCGAGGACCGTGGCGGCGGTTCGGCTCCGGGCCACGGCGGTGAGGAACTCCTCCTCCGTCACGATCGCGCTCTCCTGTGCTTCGAGGACCCCGGGCGCGAGAAGGAGCACGATGGCGGCGCGTGCGACTCGCATGACACCTCCGTTCGTCGAGGTCAAAATGGGGGACTGCCGGGCGCCTGGCAGGCACCCGGCGGCGGCCCCGGCGGAGTCGCCGGGCTGTTCAGGAGGCGGGGATCAGATCAGCAGGGCGCCCAGCAAATGGAGCAGCGGAGGGCCCGCGCGGACGACCGGCGTCGCGAGCGGGAGGTGGGCGGCCCCGGCCGGCAGGAGCCCGGGAGCCGCCGGGACAGGCCGGGCGGCGCCTCGCGCAACGTCGAGGCTCCGGACCGGTTCCGGTCGAGCCGGCGCCGAGGGCAGCAGATGATGCACGTGCTCGGGAGTCCCGTCGCGATGCCGATGCCCGTGCACCAAGCTCAGCGCCAGGTCGACCGCCGGGTCCGCGTGGTCGTGCCCGGCGGGCGCGAGGTGGTGGTGCCGCTGGAGGGAATGAACGCCCGCCCACGCCAACTCCGGGGCCAGCGTCAGGGTGGCGAGCAGCAAGCCGGCTGCGACCTGGGTCCGCGGACGCACCGAGGCATTGTGACCGATTCGGGACCCGCGGGTCAAAGCTCGATCCACCCGTCGATTCACTCCGTCGATCTCCCTCAATACACGATCAGCGACTCGACCTGGTAGCCCGCGAGCTTCTCGCGCCCCTTGAGGAAGCCCAGCTCGATGATGAAGCCGAAGCCGACCACCGAGCCGCCGCTCGCCTCGACCAGCTCGGCGGTGGCGCGGGCGGTGCCGCCGGTCGCGATCAGGTCGTCGACGATCAGCACCCGCTCGCCGGGCGAGATGGCGTCGGCGTGCATCTGCAGCGCGTCGCTGCCGTACTCGAGGTCGTAGCGGGTCTCGACCGTCCCGGCCGGGAGCTTGCCCGGCTTGCGCACCGGTACGAAGCCGGCGAGCAGGTCGTAGGCGACGATCGGGCCGAAGAGGAAGCCGCGCGACTCCATCCCGACCACCTTGTCGACCCGGCGCGAGGCGAACAGCCAGACGAAGCGGTCGACGGTCATGCGCAGCGCCAGCGGGTCCGCGAGCAGGGTGGTGATGTCGTAGAACAGGATCCCCGGCTTGGGGAAGTCGGGGACCTCGCGGATGTAGCTCTTGAGATCGTCCATGCGCGCTCCTAGAAAACCACCTCGAAACGATCGGGCGGCTCGAACTCCGGCGCCGGCTGCTCGTCGACGCGGTCGACCCGCCCGAACGCGGGCCCCGCCGCGAGCAGCCGCTTGAACCGCTCGAGGGTCTCGGCGTCGGCCGCGGCGTGGACCTCGACCCGGCCGTCGGGGAGGTTGCGGACCGTGCCCCGCACCCCGAGCGCGCCCGCCTGGCGGCGGGCGAAGGCGCGGAAGCCGACCCCCTGGACCCTACCGCCGAGCAGCAGCCGCACTCTTTTCAGCGCGTCGCCTCCTCCGCGCCGTCCTCTCCCCCGCCGTCCGCCGGAGCGACCTCGCCGCCGGCGTCGCCAGCGCCCGGTCGCGTCCGGCCGGCGCGGCCGAGCCCCTTGCCGGTCAGCCAGAAGCCGAGGACGAGGAGGATAACAAAGGCGATCGTCAGCCGGCCGAGGTTGGCGTCGATGAAGCCGCGGATCGGCTCGCCGAAGACGTAGAGCAGCGCGGCGACGGCGAAGAAGCGCAGGCCGCGCGAGACCACCGAGGCGAGCATGAAGACCTTGAAGTCGATCGCGAACGCGCCGCCCGAGACCGTGAACAGCTTGTAGGGCAGCGGGGTCAGCCCGGCGATGCCGGTCGCCCAGGCGTTGTAACGGTCGTACAGCCGCTCGACCGCGGCCACCCGCTCGGCGCGGAACATGCGCTTGACCAGCGGCCGCCCGCCCCAGTAGCCGAGGCCGTAGCCGAACGCGCCGCCGACGACCGACCCGGCGGTGCAGACCGCCGCGAACCAGAACGCGCGCGACGGATCGGCGAGGCAGAGCGGGATCAGCAGCACGTCGGGCGGGATCGGAAAGAAGCTCGACTCGGCGAACGCGAAGATGAACAGCGCCGTGCCGCCGTAGGGCTTGTCGGCGAAGCTCTCGACCCAGTGGAAGAGGTCGGCGAGCGCGGCGCGCAGATCGGCGACCAGGGCGCGGAGGGCGTCCATCCAGGGTCTCCTCCCGGCTACTCGGCGTCCCAGCCGTGGCGGCCGACCAGCGGCACGAACGCGACCGGCTCGTGGGCGCTCGCGGTCACTCCGCCGCCGGCGTCCTTCTCGTAGACCATCAGCCGCTGCGCCTGGCGGTCGCCCTCGGGGATCACCATCCGGCCGCCCGGCGCGAGCTGGTCGAGCAGCGGCTGCGGCGCCGCCGGCGCGCCGGCGGCGACCAGGATGCGGTCGAACGGCGCCACCTCGCTCCAGCCGACGGTGCCGTCGAAGACCTGGATCTTGACGTTGTCGCAGCCCAGCTCGCGCATGCGCGCGATCGCCTCGCGCGCCAGCTCGGGGACCCGCTCGAGGCTGTACACGCGCCGCGCGAGCCGCGCCAGGATCGCGGTCTGGTAGCCGGTGCCGGTGCCGATCTCGAGCACCGAGTGCGACGGCCCGACCGCGAGCAGCTCCGTCATCCGCGCCACCACGTAGGGCTGGGAAATGGTCTGGCCGCCGGCGATCGGCAGCGCGTGGTCGCTGTAGGCCTGGGTGCGCAGGTGGCCGGGCACGAACTCGTGGCGGGGCACCTCCCGCAGCGCGGCGAGCACGCGCTCGTCGGCCACCCCGCGGGCGGCGATGTGGTCGCGCACCATGCGCTCGCGCAGGTAGCGGAAGTCGCGCATCAGCCGCCGGCCTCGCCGCCTCCGCCCCCGTCGGGCGGCGGCGCCGCCGCGGCGCGATCGGCTGCCGTCTCGGCCTCGCCCTCCACCGCCGGGGCGGCGATCCGCTCCAGCTCGTCCTCGACCCAGCCCAGGCTGGCCAGCCCGCGGTAGTCGGTGAGGTCGAGGTGGAGCGGGGTGATCGAGACCAGCCCGCGCGAGACCGCGTGGTAGTCGGTGCCCTCGGCCTCCTCCCACACCGGCGTGCCGGCGATCCAGAAGTAGGTGCGCCCGCGCGGGTCGCGCTTCTCGACCACCGCCTGCTGGTACTGCCGGTGGCCGAGGCGGGTGAAGCGCGCGCCGCGGATCTCGCCGAGCGGGAAGTTGACGTTGAGCAGCAGGTCGCGCGGCACCTCGCTGTCGATCAGGTGCGCGAACAGCCGCCGCGCGAAGCGCGCCGCGGGCGCGAACGAGAAGTGCTCGCCGATCGCCTGGCTGAACGCCACCGAGGGGATGCCGAGCAGCGTCCCCTCGAACGTGGCGCTGACCGTCCCCGAGTAGGTGACGTCATCGCCGAGGTTGGAGCCGAAGTTGATGCCCGAGGCGATGAAGTCGGGCGGCTGGTCTTTCATCAAATGGAGCACCGCCAGGTTGACGCAGTCGGTGGGCGTGCCGTCGACCGCGTAGAACCCCTCCTCGAGCTTGCGCAGGCGCAGCGGCCGGTGCAGGGTCAGCGAGTGGCCGGCCGCGCTCTGCTCGCGGTCGGGGGCGACCACCGTCACCTCGCCGACCTCGGACAGCGCCGCGGCGAGGAGCTTGACCCCCTCCGAGTAGACGCCGTCGTCGTTGGTCACCAGGATGCGCGCCACTAGTGCTCCTCGAGGGGGGCTCTTCCAGCCCGCCCACACACCCCGGCTTTTTGACGGGGGGCTGTTCCAGCCCCCCGTCCCAAAGAAGCGCGGTTCTTTGGGGCCCCACCCCCGAGTCCGGGCCTTCGGCCCGCCGAGCCCTGTCCAGGGCTCGGTTCGTTCACACTGTGGCGACCTGGCTCGCGGGGCGGGCCAGCCGGCGGCCTTCCGGCCGCCGCACACGCGCCCTCAAGGCGCGCGTATTCCGCTCCGGCCACCGCTTTCACGGTCTCTGAGCCTTCCTGTCGAGGTACCGGCCGACCAGCGGCTGGAGCCTGGCGAGGGTCGCCTCGGGGACCGCGGCGGGGTCGGTGAGCAGGGCGTAGCGCAGGGCGTCGGCGCACTCGCAGGCGGGCCGGCGCTCGGCGAGCAGGGCGACCGCCCGGCGCACGGTCTGCTGGGCGAGGCGGGCGTTGGCGTGGAGCACCGCGAGCACCGCGTCGACGGTCACCGCCTCCTCGGTCTCGTGCCAGCAGTCGTAGTCGGTGACCATCGCGAGCGTGGCGTAGCAGATCTCGGCCTCGCGCGCGAGCCGCGCCTCCTGGACGTTGGTCATGCCGATCACGTCCACCCCCCAGCTCCGGAAGATCCGCGACTCGGCGCGGGTCGAGAACTGCGGCCCCTCGATGCACAGGTAGGTGCCGCCGCGGTGGACGACGGCGCCGGCGGCGGCGGCGGCCTCGGCGAGGATCGCCGCCAGCGCCGGGCTCACCGGGTCGGCCATCGAGACGTGGACGACCAGGCCGTCGCCGAAGAAGGTGTCGGGGCGGTGGCGGGTGCGGTCGAAGAACTGGTCGGGCACGACGATGTCGGTCGGCGCGTAGGCCTCCTTCATCGAGCCGACCGCCGAGATCGAGATCAGCCACTCGACCCCCAACATCTTGAAGCCGAAGACGTTGGCACGCGCGTTCAGCTCGGTCGGCAGGAGGAGATGGCCGCGGCCGTGGCGGGGCAGGAAGGCCACGCGCTCCCCGGCCAGCTCGCCGAGGATATAGGCGTCCGAGGGGTCGCCGAACGGGGTCTCGAGCCGGCGCTCCTCGCGCACCTCCAGCTCCTCCATCGCGTAGAGCCCGCTGCCGCCGATGACGCCGATCCGCACGTCTTTTAGGGGGGCTGTTCCAGCCCCCCTCCCCGCCGGAGCGCGGTCCTGCGGGGACCCCTCCCCCGAGTCCGGCGGCTTCGCCGCCGCGCGCCTGTGGGCGCGGGGGCGGGCCGGTGAAGTCTCGCGGGACGCGTTCGGCCCCTCAGCGTCCGGCTCCCACCTGTCAGTCACGGGCGTCCCCTCCTAGCCCTTGCGGACCGCCGCGATCGCGTCGGCCACCGCCAGCGCGGTGGCGAGCGCTTGCCGTCCCTCGGCGCCGCCGACCCGGGGCGCGCGCTCGCCGCGGCAGGCGGCGGCGAACGCCGCCAGCTCGGCGGCGAGCGGCTCCTCGCGGACGACCGGCAGGTG
>CAZNIX010000315.1:0-456 GCA_964573125.1 uncultured Thermoanaerobaculia bacterium | reverse complement strand
CGCACCGCCCGCACGCGGTCGAGATCGCCCTCGCCGGTCAGCTTGTAGCCCTTGATCTCCTGCTCCCGGTAGTCGAGCGAGTAGTAGCGGTTGGGCAGGAACAGACGGAGCTTCCTCACCCGCTCCGACGATACCCGCGAGGCGGTGAGGTTGGCCACCGCCCCCGACGCGAGCGCGACCCGGGCGTTCGCGATGTCGACGCGGTCGGAGAGCACCTCGATGCCGGTCGCGCGCACCTCGGCCACCGGGCTGGGGTCGAGCGCGTGCAGGATCTGGAGGTCGTGGATCATCAGGTCGAGGATGACGTCGACGTCGAGGCTGCGCGGGCTGAACACCGAGAGCCGCTGCACCTCGACGAAGCGCGGCGCGCCGCCGCCGGCGAGCAGCGCCTGCACCGCCGGGTTGAAGAACTCGACGTGACCGACCGCGAGCACCGGCCGGCCGCCGCCGGCCGCC
>CAZNIX010000314.1:0-6007 GCA_964573125.1 uncultured Thermoanaerobaculia bacterium | reverse complement strand
CCGCCGGCGCCGAGGTGCTCGCCGGCGACGTCCGCGACCCCGAGGCCTGCCGCAGCGCCTGCGCCGGCGCGGCGCTGGTCTTCCACCAGGCGGCGCGCGGCTCGGTGCCGCGCTCGCTCGCCGACCCGGCGGGCACAATCGACGTCAACGTGCTCGGCACCGCGCGCGTCTTCGCCGCCGCCCGCGACGCCGGCGCGCGGCGGCTGGTCTACGCCTCGTCGTCGAGCGTCTACGGCGATTCCGAAGCGCTGCCCAAGCGCGAGGGCGAGGAGGGGCGGCCGCTCTCCCCGTACGCGGCGTCGAAGGCGATGAACGAGGAGCTCGGCGCGGTCTTCGCCCGCTGCTACGGCCTGGAGCTGATCGGCCTGCGCTACTTCAACGTCTATGGCCCGCGCCAGGACCCCGCCGGGCCCTACGCCGCGGTCATCCCGCGCCTCTTCCGCGCGCTCCTCGCCGGCGAGCCGGCCGTGATCGACGGCGACGGCGGCCAGAGCCGCGATTTCACGTTCGTCGCCGACGCCGTCGCCGCCAACCTCCTCGCCGCGGGGGCGCCGGCCGCGGCCTGCGGCCGCGCCTACAACGTGGCCGCCGGCCGGCGCACCACGATCGCCGAGCTGGCCGAGCGCATCCGCGCGCTCACCGGCGGCCCGCCGCCCCACCACGGTCCGCCGCGGCCGGGCGACGTCCGCCACTCCCTGGCCGATCTCGCGCTCGCCGGGAGCGCGCTCGGCTACCGGCCGGAGTGGACGCTCGAGGCGGGGCTGGCCGCGAGCCGTGACCACTACGCCGCCGCGGCGGCGCGCACCTGAGGTCCCTCGCCGCCAACCGTCCATCGCCTGAAATCGATGCTCGAGGAGGCCTCGCCGCGAGCCGCCAGGCATCACGCCACCGCGTTGCGCACCTTGGGGGCATCGACTGCTCACTCACTGAGCTGGAAGTCCGGGCCACACTGCGCTAGACTCGCCCCGTTCGCTTCATTCGCTTGAGTATTTGAAGGCTTCACCCATGCCTCGGCCTCCCGACAGCCCCGGCGGCAAGCGTCCGCGCTACGCGTTCCTGCTCCGCCGCCGCACCCAGTTCGCCCTCGACCTGGCGACGCTGGTGGCGGCGTTCGCGGCCGCCTACCTGCTGCGCTTCGACTTCCGCATCCCCGAGCCGTTCGTCGAGCGCGCGCTGGTCCAGCTCCCGGTCGCGATCCTCTGCCAGCTCACCGCGGTCTTCTTCGCCGGCATCCACACGTTCGTCTGGCGCTACGTCGGCCTGCGCGAGATCGGCGCCTTCGCGCGCGCCGCCGCGTACTCGGCGGTGCCGCTGCTGCTCCTCCGCCTCGGCCTGCCGGAGGCCTGGGAGGCGTGGAGCATGCCGCTCTCGATCATCATCCTCGACACCCTGTTCGCGTTCGGCGGCCTGCTCGGGCTGCGCGTGCTGCGGCGGCTGGTCGACGAGCGCCTGGCGCGCGGCGAGACGCTGCGCAACGGCGCCGGCGCCGGTGGCGAGAAGCGGCCGGTGCTCCTGATCGGCGCCGGCAAGGCGGGGATGCTCGCGGTGCGCGAGATCCAGGGGCGCGGCGACATGGACATCCACGCCGTCGGCTTCGTCGACGACGACCCGCTCAAGCAGGGGATGGTGATCCACGGCGTCAAGGTGCTCGGCACCACCCGCGACCTGCCGCGGCTCGCGCGCGAGCTGGGCGTGGACCACGTGCTCCTGACCATCGCCGAGGCCGACCCGCTGCACATCCGGCGCATCCTCGAGCTGTGCGCCCGCCATCGCCTCGAGGTGCGCGCGGTGCCCGGCCTCTACGAGGTGCTCCAGGGCAAGGTCGCGTTCTCCCGCTTCCGCGCGGTCGGCGTCGAGGAGCTGCTCGGCCGCCCGCCGGTGCGCCTGGACGAGGACCGGCTCGAGCGTTTCCTGACCGGCCGGCGGGTCATGGTCACCGGCGCCGGCGGCTCGATCGGCTCCGAGTTGGCGCGCCAGATCGCGCGCTTCGGCCCGGCGCGGCTGGTGCTCTTCGAGCGCGCCGAGGGGGCGCTGTTCGAGGTCGACCGCGAGCTGGCGCGGTTGTGGCCGGGCCTCGAGCTGGCGGCGCTGGTCGGCGACGTCGGCGACCCGGCGCGGGTGCGCGAGGTGCTCGCCGAGGAGCGCCCGCAGATCGTCTTCCACGCCGCCGCCCACAAGCACGTGCCGCTGATGGAGACCAACGCCGGCGAGGCGGTCAAGAACAACGTGCTCGGCACCTGGCGGCTGGGGCGGCTCGCGGGCGAGGCCGGGGTCGAGGCGTTCGTGCTGATCTCGACCGACAAGGCGGTGCGCCCGACCTCGGTCATGGGCGCGACCAAGCGCGTCGCCGAGCTGGTCGTCCAGCACCTCGACGCGCTCTACCCGGCGAGCCGCTACCTCGCGGTGCGCTTCGGCAACGTCCTGGGCTCGGCGGGCTCGGTGATCGAGATCTTCCGCCGCCAGATCGCCGACGGCGGGCCGGTGACCGTCACCGACCCCGGGATGAAGCGCTACTTCATGACCATCCCCGAGGCCTCGCTGCTCGTCCTCCAGGCCGGCGCGATGGGCGAGGGGGGCGAGATCCTCGTCCTCGACATGGGCGAGCCGGTCCGAATCGACGAGCTGGCGCGCAAGATGATCGAGCTGTCGGGCTACGAGCCCGGCCGCGACATCGAGATCGTCTACACCGGCCCGCGCCCGGGCGAGAAGCTCTACGAAGAGCTCGAGCTCGCCGGCGAGCAGATCGCCAAGACCCGCCACCCCAAGATCCTGATCGGCCGCCTCCACCCCTACCCCGCGGCCGCGGTCGAGCGCGCCCTCGCGCGGTTGGGGGAGTTGGCCGAGGCCGGCGACGACGAGGCGCTGCGGAGCTACCTCGGCGAGCTGCTGCCGGAGGCCGAGCTGGCGGGGACGGAAGCGGTAGCGGCGCCGGCGGCGCGGGCGGTCGCGGCGGCGGAGTGACCCCGCCGGTCGCCTCGCGGACTCTTTCGATTGCCTGGTCTCAATGACCGGCGCATGCCGGAGCTTGTGCCCATTGACCGTGCATCGTCGCTGCCGTACGTAATCGTCAAGCGTGAACGGAGCGTGGACTATTCCCCTTTCGATGGATTCCTTGCCGTGGTAGAAGGTGGTTGCGTCTTCAGGTAACTGACTGGCGTGACAGGACTTGCCCGTCGAGGGCGTCGACCTCGTGCGCTTCCTCGGCACCGCTCTTCACCTTCCTCGCCGAACGCTACGAGCGCCGGAGCGTGCTGATCACCTCCAACCTCGTCTTCTCCCAGTGGGACCGGATCTTCCACGACCCGATGACCACCGCCGCCGCCATCGACCGGCTCGTCCACCACGCCGTCATCCTCGAGATGTCCGGCAAGAGCGTACGCGCCGAAGAGGCCCTGCAACGGGCCGCCGACACCCAGGAGGGACCGTGAACGCCCCGGCCGCCGGCGCCCCGGCACCGCCGGCGACCGCCGCCGACGGACCGACCTCGCGGCGCCACCGTGGCCGGCTGTGGACGCTGCCGGGCCTGACGGCGCCATGGAAAACGCTGCGCGTTTCCCACAGCGACCACAGCCCCGACGACGGCGGGCAGACAGGGGGGGGACATCGGGATCAGGACAGAAGGGAGGGATGCACAAGTCTAATTGTCGCCGCCGCACAGAAGTAGTTGACGTCGGCCACACCGCGTGCTCGGGGATCAGGAACTGGGCACGCACCTCCTGGACCACGACGTCCACCGGCACCTCCTCGCCATCCGCGAACGGCCAGATGAACCCATAGACCTTGAACGGCTCCTTCGTCTCGATGCGGTGGAAGCGATCGCCTCGTCCCGCCGCCGGAGCGATCAGGTGGACGTCGAGGACCAGCCGTTGCTCTCCGCGAGCCTTTCCTCCCTTGCTCCGACTCCCCACGCCGGCCTCCCTTTTCCGGCCTCCGGCTCTCGACCGCGCCGCGGCCCGCTGGCTCCCGGCCTCCGGCTTGCGGCTCCCTGCTGCTGCCTTGCGATTGCGCTGCGCACCCACGATCTCTCCTCCTCTCCCGCGTCTTCGCTCCACCCGGCGGCGGTTCGAGCGCGCCGGGACGCGACCCGGCCACGCTACATCCCCGTCACGCTGCCAGTGCACCTTCTGGACTTCGTATTGTGCGCCGGATAGAGTCGTTTCTCGTCTTGAGCACTATTATTAGCTCCTGAGATAAGAAGCGTGCGTCGCAGCGCCGGTGTCCCCGGATCGCCGCCGGCGGCCCTGGTCGACGCGTTGATCGCCGAGGGGCGCTCGCACCTCCCCGCCGACCCGCAGGTGGCCCACGACTGGTTCGACCTCCCGTGCGAGGTCGCGCTCCGGCCCTACGGCTCGGGCGCCGACGGCGTGGTCGCCGAGCGCGCGCTCCGCGCCGCCGGCCACCGCGCCAACGCGCTCCGTGCCATGGGCCTCCTCGCCCGGCTCCGCGGGGGGATGGGCCAATGACTCCAACCTGCGTCTCGCCGGCGCTGCGAGAGGCCTTGTGATGGCCTCCGGATTCAGCCGGCCCAGCCGGCCAGCCGGCCCCATGGGTTGACACGTCGCAGATCGAAAAACTATCATTCTCCAATCAACCACAAAGGATGGAAAGGAGTTGCAGCGTGACGCCCCTTCGAGACCGGCGAAACCTGCTCCCCGGAGCGTCGATGAGGACCGGGCCCCTGGGCCTGCTCGTACTCTTCTACGCCGCCCTCCTCGGAGCCGCCGCCCCTGCGAAGGAGCAGGGTGGGGAGGCTCCCCGGCTGGAGGTCCTCGGCCGCTACCCGGTGCCTGAGATGGACGAGCGGATCATGGACGTGCAATGGGCGGGAAAGGACTCGATCTACCTCGGGCTCTTCGACCGTGGCGTGGTCGAGGTGGAGCTGCGGGAGGGCGTCCCGGAGATCGATCACCTCTTCGTGACGCGACCCGAGCCGCAGCCCGTTGGGCTCCCCGTGATCGTCCGCTTCGGTGTCTCAGACGACTGGATTGTCGCGGCCTGCAATCGATTCGCCTGGGCCCGGCGCAGCTCGGGAGGCGGATCCGCCGTTCCCTCGGTTCAGAGAGCCATCAACGGGAGTTTTGACTTCGCCGTGGATGGAACCACCGTCGTCCTCTGGGGTCGACCCGACAAGACGCACTGGCAAGAGGCGAAGGGTGGGCTGCTCTGGAGAGCCGACCTATCCCGGGGCCTGGACACCTGGGAGGTACTCTACGAGAACGACGAGGTCGCCGCTGACCCGGATCTCATAAGCGAGAACTTCGCGGCTCGTGGCTCGGTCGAGATCCTCGACGACGGAGACGTGGTGCTGGCGCCCAATGCGCCCCGGGTCCTCCCCACCGTGCTGCGCTTCTCCTCCACGGGCCGGCTCAAGGAGACCTGGACCGCGGAAGAGATCTGGAATGACGGCAAGGGGGAGATTCTCGACGATGGGAAGGAGGCGTTCTGGGCCGAGCACCGGCCACTCAGTGGCGAGGATTTCGGCTGGTTTCTGAACACACGGCGCATTGTCGAAGCCGTGCTTGGTCTGCCCGAGGGTCCGGCCATCGTGGTCCGGGAGCCCGAGGGCGGTCGGACCCGATGGCGGTTGGCGGTCCTCAGCCCCGAGGTCCGGTGGTACGACATCCCGGTGAAGAACGTGAGCTCGGCCGCGCAGCTCAGGGGCGACGCGGACGACGAGGGCCGGATCGTCATCGTAGGGGCGACCCGCGAGCTGCACGACGAAGTTCGGGTCGAGGAGAACGAAGTCCTGGTCCTGAGGCTGCCGCTGCAGTAGCGAGTTGGACGTGGACGGGTGTCAAACGCAAGAGCAAGAGAGAGGAGTCTCCCCATGCGATGGATGAAATCAAGGGGGTTCATTCTGGCCAGTTCAGCCGCACTGGTCCTGCTCGTGCTCGTTCTGGGAACAGTCAAGCCCTCCCGTGCCGCACCGTGTGACGGTTCTTGGACATCGGCCGGATGCACGTACTACTACGACGCCCGACCGACTGTTGGGCAGTGCATGTTTGCA
>CAZNIX010000313.1:0-6008 GCA_964573125.1 uncultured Thermoanaerobaculia bacterium | reverse complement strand
GCGCTCGGCGGCCCGGCTCCCGCTCGCGGCGTCGTTCCTGCTCCTCGCGGCGACTGCCGGCCCCGCGCGGGCGGCCGACCCGGCGCCGGCGGAACGACCGCCGGACGGCGGCCTGGTCTCGCGCGAGGACGGCGCCGGCGATCTCGCGCCCGAAGCCGCCACGATCGACTTCCAGGCTGCCGACCCGGACCTGCCGCGCGAGGACGCGCGGATCTACGCCCGGGTGTTCGACGCCGAGCTGACCGACGCCGCCGGCGCGCCGCGGCGGCTCTCCGAGCTGTGGCGCCGGCGGCCGCTGATCGTGACCCTGGTCTTCGCCCGCTGCACCCTGATCTGCCCGCCCTACCTGCGCTCGCTCGCGCGCGCGGTCGACGCCGTCGGCGGCGCCGGCGAGCACTTCGACGTCGTCGTGCTCAGCTTCGACCCGCGCGACACGCCGGCCGCGATGGCCGCTCTCGCCGCCCGCCTCGGCCTGGACGACCGGCCGGGCTGGACGTTCGGCACCACCTCGCCGGCCGCCGCCGCGGACCTCGCCGACTCGATCGGCGCCTGGGTGCGCTGGGACCCCGCGGGCGTCGCCGCCGACCACCCCGCGATGCTCGCCGCGGTCGACGGCGGCCGCGTGGTGCGCCTCCTGGTCGGCGCGACCGTGCCGCCGCGCCGCCTGCGCGAGGTGGTCTGGGAGCTGCGCCACCGTTTCGTCCCCTCCTACCCGCTCCCCTCCGAGCGCGTCCTCTTCCGCTGCTTCCGCTACCGGCCCGACACCGGCGGCGTCGCCGTCGACTGGGGGTTCCTGCTCCTGCTCGCGCCGGGCGCCGGCATGTTCCTCGGCACGCTCGCGATCTTCCGCGGCGCGCGGCCGGGGCGGGGCTAGCGCCGACGGGCCGGCGCAACCCGCCGGCCGGCGCGCCGTACCAGTCCCCAGTCCCGGACCCGCCCGCCCGCACCGAGGAGGATCCCATGCGCCGCCCGACGATCGCCCGCCCGCTCGCCCCGCTCCTGACCCTCGTCCTGGCCCTCCCCGCCGCCGCGTCCGCCGCCGAGCCGATCCGGGGCCAGGACCTCGAGGTCCGCGCCCCGGACGGCGTCGCGCTGCGCGCGACCTACTGGTCGCCCGGGCGCCCCGGGCCGGGCGTGCTGCTCCTCCACATGTGCAACAGCGACCGCAAGGCCTGGGCCGGGCTCGGTCCGCTGCTCGCCGCCAAGGGCCTGCACGCGCTCGCCCTCGACTACCGCGGTTATGGCGAGAGCGGCGGCGAGCGCCCGGCGGAGTTCCAGGAGCGGCAGCGGATCATCCGCGAGAAGTGGGCGGGCGACGTCGACGCCGCGTTCGAGGCGCTGCGCGCCCGGCTCGGCGCCGAAGCCCCGATCGTCGGCGCCGCGGGCGGGAGCTGCGGCGTCCACCAGGCGATCCAGCTCGCGCGCCGCCACCCCGAGGTGCGCACCGTCGCCCTGCTCGCCGGCAACACCGATGCCGAGGGCGAGGACTTCCTCGCCGCGAGCCCCTGGCTGCCGGTCTTCGCCGCCGCGGCGCGCGACGATTTCGGCGCGGTCCCCGGGACGCGCTGGGTGCAGGGCTTCTCGTCCAACCCGGCCAACCGCTTCGCCGAGTACCCCGACGGCGGCCACGGCACCGAGATCTTCGCCGTCCACGCCGACCTCGAGCCGGCGATCGCCGCCTGGTTCGAGGAGCATCTGATCGCGCATCCGGTCGCGCGCCCCGCGGTCGGCACTCCCGGCGCGGCGCCCCGGCCCGGCCCTTCGGCCGTAGTGCGGGACAGCCTCCTCAAGCCCGGCGGGGTCGCCGCCGTGCGCGCCCGTCAGGCCGCCACCAGGGCCGCAGGGACGAGCGCGGCCCTGCCGCCCGAGGGCACCGTCAACCTGCTCGGCTACCAGCAGCTCCAGGCAGGCGCCACGGCCGCCGCGATCGAGCTGTTCGAACTGAACGTCGAGCTGTATCCCGACTCGGCCAACGTCTACGACAGCCTGGCCGACGCCTACCTCGCCGCCGGCCGCCGCGACGAGGCCCTGAGCTCGGTCAGGAAGGCGCTCGCGCGCCTGCCCGCGGATCCGGCCCAGGACGACCCCGGCGAGAAAGCCATCCGCGAGGCGACACAGGGCAAAGTCGACCAGCTCGCGAAGCCGGGCGGGTAGGCCGGGGGCCGGCGCGCCTGCCGGGGGGCCGAGGTCGGCCGCTTGACGGTCCTGGTGGATGCATCTATCCTGGCACCAGGGTGATGCAAAATGTGAGGCACCCCCGGAGACGACAATGCGAGCGATCACGCTACGGAACCTCCCGCCCGAGCTCGAAAAGCTCATCGAGGAAGAGGCTGCGGAGTCTGGTCTCAGCCTCAACCGGACGGTCATCCGCCTCCTCGAGAAGAGCGCCGGACCGCGGACCGGAAAGCAGAAGAGGGTCTACCGTGACCTCGACCACCTCGCGGGGTCGTGGAGCGACGAGCAGAAGGCCGAGTTCGATCGCGCGCTGGCGGAGCAGCGCCGAATCGACCCGGAGCTCTGGGAATGACCAGGCTGCTGCTCGACACCTCGGGATACTCCGCGTTCATGCACGGTCACCGACAGGTGGGAGGCAAGATCCGCGAGGCCGACGGGATCGTCATGACGCCGGTGGTGCTCGGCGAGCTCCGCGACGGATTCCGGCGCGGCACGTGGCGCAGCGAGAACGAGCGCGGGTTGGACGACTTCCTCGGCTCGCCCCGGGTCCGCGTGGAGATCATCGACGAGGAGACCGCCGACCGCTATGCCGAGATCGCGTCGTTCCTTCGGCGCGCCGGGACTCCCATCCCCACGAACGACGTCTGGATCGCCGCCAGCGCGATGCAGCATGGACTGCCGATCCTGACCACCGACTCACATTTCGAGCGGGTCCCGCATGTCCTGATCGAGCTTCAACCGTAGGATCGGCAATGCAAGCCGTGCGAAAGCCTGTCACCGCCGCCATCGTCCTCGCCGCCGGCACGTCGTCCCGCATGGGCGGGCGCAACAAGCTGCTGCTCGAGGCCGGCGGCGAGCCGCTGGTGCGGCGGGCGGCGCGGGCGGCGCTCGAGGGCGGGCTCGACCCGGTGGTCGTGGTCGTCGGGCACGAGGCGGAGCGGGTGCGCGGCGCGCTCGCCGGGCTCGCCTGCCGGACCGTGGACAACCCCGACTACGAGCGCGGGATGACCAGCTCGCTGCGCGCCGGGATCGCGGCGTTGCCGGAGGGGACGCCGGCAGCGGTGATGATCCTCGCGGACATGCCGGGGGTGACCGCAGGGATGCTCGCCGGGCTGGCCGCCGCCCACGGCGCCGACTCCTCCAGGCGGCCGCCGGTGGTGCTCAGCGATTACGGCGGTGTGCTCGCGCCGCCGACGCTCTTCGACCGCGCGGTCTTCGCCGAGCTGCTCGCCCTGCCCGACGACCGCTGCCCGCGCTCGGTGGTCAAGCGCCACCGGGACGCCGCGGCGGTGCTCTGCTGGCCCGCGGCGGCGCTCGCCGATCTCGACCGGCCCGAGGACCTCGCGGCGAGCGGGTAGGGGCCGCGCGCCACGTTCGTCCGCGAGGGCCCTCGACCGCCCGATCCCGGCCCGGCCTCGGACGGGCCGACGCGCTCCCGGGGGGTAACGCCTCACCCCGCGCCGGCGCCAGTCATCGGGCAACCAGGCCGCGCCATCCGCCGTGGACCCGGTCGGCCCATCCTGTTGCGCCAAGGAGGCCCCATGACTCTCCCGCGCGTCGGCACGTTCGTCCTCGCCATCGCCCTCGCTCTCGCCGCGACCGGCTGCCCGCCGACCCTGACGGTGCAACACTTCCGGGTCTACGAGGTCGACAAGGTGCCGTTCGAGGCCCAGGTCCTGCTCACCGATCAGCTCGACCCGGCCGCCAAGGACGCCAAGCTGGTGGCGCTGACCCATTTCGCCAACCCGTCGCGCAAGGTCCACTCCGGCCACACCGCCGGGGTCGACCGCCCCGACGAGCACTTCGACGTCTACGCCATCGACCAGCCGCAGCCGGAGCCGCGGCGCACGGTGCGCTTCCGCAACCAGTTCGGCCAGCACAGCGTCGACATCCGCGAGCCCCGGTTCCTGCTCGTCCCGGCGCAGAAGACGAGCCACCCGGGGAGCACGTTCCCCGACAAGCTCGACCACTACAAGTGCTACAAGATCATCACGATCAACACCGCGCCGCCCTTGCCGGTGGTCATCCTCGGCGACCAGTTCGGCAGCCAGTCGGGCGTGCAGGTCAAGGACCCCGTCCTGTTCTGCATCCCGGTCAAGAAGGAGCGCGAGGGCGAGCCGCCGAAGGAGATCATCAAGAGCTTCGATCACCTGGCGATCTACGACCTGCCGCCGCTGGCGGTGCCGCAGCAGATCAAGACCCGCGACCAGTTCGGCGACCGCCCGTTGAACGTGCTGCGGAGCGTCATGCTCGCGGTGCCGACCGAAAAGCAGGTCGTGGTCGCGCACTGATTCTTGGAGGGGGGCTGCGCCCCCCTCCCCTGTCTCGGCGGCGCGGTGCGCCGCCGCGCGCCCCTTCGGGGCGCGGGGGTGAGCCGGTCGGCCATGGCAACACCGGGACCGGCCCCTGGACACGCTCTGAGCCCGCCGGCGCCGTCCCGCCGGGCCTCGCCGGCCGGGTGGACGAGACTGCGGAGCTGCTAGGCTAAGCGATGGTGTGACCTCCTTCGACTCCATCGACGACACCGCCGCCGCCCTCGCCCGGCACGACTACGTCGCCGACGCCGGCCTCTCGACCTGCGTCTTCCTCGCGCTCAAGATGGGGCGGGCGCTGTTCCTCGAGGGCGAGCCGGGCGTGGGCAAGACCGAGATCGCGAAGGTCCTCGCGCGCGCGCTCGACACCCGGCTGATCCGGCTCCAGTGCTACGAGGGGCTCGACGTCCACCACGCGGTCTACGAGTGGAACTACCCGCGCCAGCTCCTCGAGATCCAGGCCCGCGCCGCCGGCCGTGACGGCCACGAGGGCGCCGGCACCGAGGGGATCTTCACCGACGCGTTCCTGCTCAAGCGGCCGCTGCTCCAGGCGATCGACCCCGCGCTCGAGCGCGCGCCGGTGCTCCTGATCGACGAGATCGACCGCGCCGACGAGGAGTTCGAGAGCTTCCTGCTCGAGCTGCTCAGCGACTTCCAGGTCACGATCCCCGAGCTGGGGACGGTCGCCGCGCGCCACCGGCCGGTGACCGTGATCACCTCCAACCGCACCCGCGAGGTCCACGACGCGCTCAAGCGCCGCTGCGTCTACCACTGGATCGACTACCCGTCGCAAGAGCGCGAGCTGGCGATCGTCCGCCTCAAGGTGCCGGGGATCGAGGAGCGCCTGGCCGAGCAGGTCGTGCGCTTCGTCCAGTCGCTGCGCGCCCAGGAGCTGTACAAGGCGCCGGGGGTGGCCGAGACCCTCGACTGGGCGACCGCGCTCGGTCACCTCGAGGCCGCCGACCTCGGCCCGGAGACGGTCGAGGCGACGCTCGGCCTGCTGGTCAAGTACCAGGAGGACGTCGACCGGCTGCGCGGGCCGCTCGCCCGCGAGCTGGTGCGCGAGGCGGTCGCGGGCGGAGGCTGAGAGGGAGCGCGGGATGGGCGGGTCGGCCTTCGTGCGCAACCAGCTCCGCTTCGTGCGCCTGCTGCGCGCCGCCGGCATTCCGGTGGTCACCAGCCAGACCCTCGCTTACCTGCGGGCCCTCGAGCTGATCGACCTCGGCCGGCGCGAGCAGGTGTTCCACGCCGCACGGTCGCTCCTGGTCACGCGCGCCGCCGATCTGCCGCTCTTCGACGTCCTGTTCGAGCGCTTCTGGAGCCTCGGCCGGAGCGGCGGCCGGGCGCCGCGCGGGATCCGCCCACCGCGCCCGCCGGCGCAGCGGCCTCGAGCGGCCGCCGGCGCGAGCTTGTTCGGCCACGCCGCGCGGGCGGACGATCCCGAGGTCGATGTCATCGACCGCAGGCAGACCTGGAGCGCCGAGGAGATCCTCCGCAGCAAGGACTTCGCGGCGATGACCG
>CAZNIX010000312.1:0-6016 GCA_964573125.1 uncultured Thermoanaerobaculia bacterium | reverse complement strand
CAGTGCCTGCTCGCGCACCTGGAGGGCCGGATCGCCTGGGGGCTGGGCGAGCACGAGAAGGCCGAGCAGCGCCTGCTCCAGGCGCGCAACGGCTACCTCGGCGAGCGCCAGGGCTTCAACGCCGCGCTGGTCACGCTGGACCTGGCGGCCTTCTACCTCGAGCGCGGCCAGCCGCGCGAGGTCAAGCGCCTGGCCGAGCAGATGGTGCCGATCTTCCGCGCCCAGGACGTCCACCGCGAGCTGATCGCCGCCCTGACGCTGTTCCAGGAGGCCGCGCGCACCGAGACGCTCACCGCCGAGCTGCTCGCCCGCCTCCGCCGCTACCTCCCGCTCGCCAGAAACGACCCGCGCTTCCCTTTCGAGGGTTGTAACAACGCAGAGGCGGCCGTCACCTCCGGTTGACCCGCCCGCCTCTGCGCGATCACCACTCGCGCTCGCGCGAGGTCTCCCTCACCCGCGGCCGGCGCGGCCAGGGCCGGGCCGGCGGCGAGCAGGCCTCGGGCCGCCCTCGCGTGCGCCGAAGATTCGCTCGACCGCTTCGAGCAGGTGGAGAACGGCCGTCTCTTCCTCCGAGCCGAGCGCGCCGCCGCCGCCGGCCAGCCGCCGCGCCACCTGATGGAGGTCGATCGAGACAGCGGGGTCGCGACGCGGCGCCGGGCGCAACCGACCGTTGACGTGATCGAGCGCCCGGTCCAGGTCGCCGAGGTCGAGGTCGAGCCGCTCGGCGAGCGCGGCCAGGACCGGCAGCGACGGCACCCGCGCCCCCCGCTCCCACGAGCTGACCGTCGACACCGCGACCCCGAGCGCGGCCGCCAGCTCGGCCTGGCTGAACCCCTGGCTCTCGCGCAGCATGCGCAGCGCCTTGTCGAGGTTGGCGAAGCGCGCTGAAGCGGCGGCGCTTGCAGCGCCGCGAGCCGGCTTTCTAGCGCGGTTTCTCCCGGTCAACTCAACCGTTCCCTCCTGCCGGCGGCGCCTTTCAAAGACGTGAGCACCCTATGCACGAGCCGCCGTCACCGCCGGGCAGCACCACCGTAGTTCACTCGCAGTGCGAGGATTCTGACCCGACCCATACTCAGAGTGTACCAGCCGCTTCCGGCCGCTTCGGACCGCGGGCGACGCGCACCCGGGTTGAACGGCTGCCGCCGGCAGGGCGAGGGGTGCCGGTTCGCCGACGGTACTTCGCTCAGAGTATGGGGATTGCACCCGAAATGAGACTCAGAGTGTAGGACGCGCAACGATTCGCCCCAGGGGACACAGAGAGCAGTTATTGGTAAACACGTGAGGAGGTGCGTGTGCGGCGAGCGCTTTCCCTCGGCTTGCTGCTGGTAGGCGCAGGCGCGCTTCTGGCTCTCGTCCCGTTCTCGCGGGGCGCGGAGAAGGCAGAGGCCGCCGTACGCCTCGATTTCACGATCACCACCGATCCAACCGTCGCGGTGCTCCAACTGACGTTCATCGGCTCGTTCGACGGCGAGCGCGCCATCTACAGCCTCTATGGCGACGGGCGCTTCCGCGTGGGGCGGCGGACGCGCTTCGGCGACGAGGGGCGCCACCTTCTGGGCGAGGGCGGAGAGGTCCGATGATCGAGCCGCTGGTCACCGCGGGGCATGGCCACCGTAGTTCACTCTCGGTGCGAGGATTCTGGTTCAAACCACACTCAGAGTGTATGTACCCAGCCGACTTCCGGCCGTCTCCGAGCCAGGGCGATGCGGACTCGCCCAGCGTAGTTCGCCCGGAGTCTGCGGATCGCAGCCGAAGACCCACTCAGAGCGTAGGTCCCATCGACCAGCAGCTCCGGCTGCCTACCCCGCGGTACATGAACCACCGCTACCCGGGGAACGAGGTCATAGCCGGGCTTGCCGAGGTCGAGGAGTTCTTCTTCTTCGAGGTACGCCGGCTTCTCGGCGAGAGCGGCGATGGCCATCGAGGGTGAGCTCGACGACCTCAAAGACCAGATCGCGAGCGTCGCCGAAGGAGTCTTGAACATCGGCAAGGCGATCAGAGGTCTGGACGGCCGGGTGCAGAGGTTCACGGCAGAGGTCAACGACCTCCGCACCGAACAGTCCAGGTCTTTCGCCGAGGTCCTCTCCCTTCTGCAGGACGTGCGGAATCACACCCGAGGGCTCAGAGTGATCGCCGGCCTCTAGAGGGAGGCACGCGGTCGAGCGCACCTCGGACCGACTCGGGCCGTGGTTCTTTGGCCGCGACCCGCCGTAGGATCACCCACCGTGGAAGAGGTCCGCTCGTTCCCGCACCAGGTGCACGAGGTCGAGCACGCTGGGACCGCCGCTTCCCCGGGACTGACGCCGAGGCGGCCGTCCAACGCCGGCCGACTCCGCGGTCCGCTCCAAACCTCGTCGTGGTCGCCGTCGCGACCGGGCCGGATCAACCCAGTGACGACCGCGCGGGCGAGTACATCTCCCCCGCCGCCAGGGAGTCGCAGAGGCGCCGGTAGACGCGCTGGAGCCGGCGGCGGCCGGGGTCGGCGCTGAGGGCGGTCAGGATGCGGCTGGCGAGCGGGCCGTGGTCGAGCAGGACCGCGAGCGGCTCGGCCCAGGCGCCCTCAACGATCCGAGAGCCGCTACGGCACAGTGTCCGACCACGCCGAGGTATCGCCCGACTCGAACCCGTCCGCAAAGACCATGCTCGCCGTCGTCGGCGTGCTCGTCTGCACCATGTTGTTCGCCGGATCGGCGTCCGGGCCGCTCGCGCCGTCGTCGCTCACGGTCGCGACGTTAACGATCTGGTTCGCACCCGGCGGCAGCGGGTCGTCGACGGTGACCACGAAGAGCACGTTCGTCCCGGGTCCGCCCGCGGTGAGAGTGCCCACGGGGAGCGCACACTGCGAGCCTGGCGTGGGCGCCGCGCAGGCCCACGCGGGATCGCTCGCCGCCGCGTTGAACATGGTGTTGTCGGGCACCGTCTCCTCAATCTCGACGCCCGTCGAATCCGCTGTCCCGGTGTTCGCGACCGAGATGGTGTAGGACAGGTCCTCGCCGGGAATGGCAACCACGCCGCCGTCGTCCTTCGCGATCTGGAGGTCGGGGCTGAAGCCGAAGAAGAAGGCAAAGTCGCTGTTGAGCTCGATGAAGACGGGATCAACCTCGTAGTGGTCGGTCGATCCGGCAATAAGGTTGTAGTTGACGCCGCAGCGGCTCACCGGGCTCGTGCCAAGCGGCACGAAGCGGACCGGGATGTCGCAGGGATGGTTCGTGAACTCGACGGTGAAGGTGTAGTCGTCGGCGGTGCCGGCGATCTCGTCGAGTCCGCTCATGCCGTACTTGAGCATGGCGACGTCGTCGTTCGCAAGCGAGCGGAACTCGGACTGTGGACCGATCTGCGCGTACATCACCGCCCGCGTGCTCGGGTAGCCGAGGCTGCCAGCGACCGACGGGGTGCCGTTCGCGGCGTAGTCGTGCATCGCGGGGAGGTCGGCGAGGTTTCGGGAGTAGGTGAGCGAATCGACCGCGGGCGCTGGCAGGGGGTCGATGAGGAAGGGGTCGTTGCTGCTCTTCCTGAACCATACGAGGTTCACGTCGTCGCCCCGGTCGTCGTCCTTCGAGCCCCAGATGTTGTCGCCTCCGATAAAAGTGAAGGTGAAGTCCATGTCAGGGCCTTCGGTGGAGTAGCTCGCGTCGCCGAAGAACGTCGGGAGCGGTTCGGGGAGCACGGTCGCGAGGTTGGTGTGGTTGATGCCGATGCAGTGGCCGACCTCGTGGAGGAGCGCCGATTCGGCGTCCCACTGGTTCGCCGGCACTTGGGTGCTTGTCCCTGGCGGTACGTAGGTGCCGATCGTGGGCGTCAAGTTGTTGAGGGTGAGGATCGCCTTCTGCAGGGGCGCCGGCAGGTTCGTGGCGAACGGGCTCGTTGGCTCGACGCACACGGAGACCGTGAGGTTGCCGCCCGTGCCGTTGTACCCGAGCGGGTGCGAAACGGCATTCGGCATGGCGGTGCGGATCGCTTCGCTGAGCTGGAACGAACCGCCCTGCGCAGCTTCGGCGAGGAGGAGCAGCCCGCCGAGCGCGATCGCTGGAGAGAGGAGTGCGCGAAGGCAGGTGAGGCGGCGCATGTTACTCTGCCTGGAGCGCCGGCAGCGCGACGATCGTGTCGCCGGAGCGCGCGGCAGCCATTGCGCTCTCGGTGAGGTGCTTGAGCCGGGCGACGGCGCGCTCTAGCCGCACCAACGGCGCGACCTCCGGGTACGACAGGGCGTCCTCGTCGAGCGCATACCAGGAGATCGACTTCCAGTAGTTGGGGGTGACCTCGGTGGCGCCCGAGGGTGCGTACTGCGCGAGGCGAATCGTGAGGGTCACCGTTGCCGCGTCGGCGATGCCCGGCACGCTCCCTTTCTCGCGCAGCCGTTCGAGCTCCGCCGCCAACCGCTGTTCCTTCACCGCGCGGAGGTCGAAGTCGAGGATGCCCTCTCCCGCGAAGTCGCGAAGCAGGCTGTCGAGGTCAGCGAGCGTGAGCCATGCCTGGAAGTCGCCGGCCTCGCGATAGACGGACGGCCGGTGCACACGGACGCGGCCGTCGCCGTAGATGCGGGTGAACGCGGTGTCGCCTTCGGGGGAGCGGGGTCCGCCGGGGTACAGCTCGACGACGAGGAAGTCCGCGGCGGCGGGGTAGCGGATCGTGGGCGCTTCACTCGCCGAGACGCCGAGGGATGGAGCAGCGAGCAGCGTCGTCGCAAGAAACAGCGCGAGGAGTGGCGGGCGCATCCGGGCCTCCAGTATTTTGGCGCGTCTTCGTACAGGAAGAGATAGCAGAATGTCGTTCCCGGGTCAACCCGGAAGGCTGTGACGATCTGGCCGCTGTCGCGTTCCGTTCGAGAGGCAGGCACGCGATCGCGCACGCCGGACCGACTCGGGCCGCGGCTTTTTGGCCGCGACCCGCCGTAGGATCACCCACCGTGGAAGAGGTCCGTTCGCTCCCGCACGAGGTGCGCGAGGTCGAGCACGCCTGGATCCCGATGCTCGACGGCTGCCGGCTGGGCGCCCGGCTGTGGCTCCCCGCGGACGCCGAGCGCCGGCCGGTGCCGGTGGTGTTCGAGTACCTCCCCTACTTGAAGCGCGCCGGCACGCGTGCGCGCGACGAGCCGATCCACCGCTGGTTCGCCGGCCACGGCGTCGCCGCGGCGCGCGTCGACGTGCGCGGCACCGGCGAGTCCGAGGGGTGGCTCGAGGACGAGTACAGCGAGCGCGAGCTGGCCGACGGCGAGGCGGTCGTCCGCTGGCTCGCCGAGCAGCCCTGGTCGAGCGGCAAGGTGGGCATGATCGGCAAGTCGTGGGGCGGGATCAACGCGCTCGCGCTGGCGGCCCGGCGGCCGCCGGCGCTCGGCGCGGTGATCACGGTCTGCTCGAGCGACGACCGCTGGCGCGTCGACGCCCACTACATGGGCGGGCGGCTGCTCAACGAGAACCTGCTCTGGGGGTCGCTGCTCTTCGGCCTCGGCGCGGTGCCGCCCGACCCGGAGCTTCTCGGCGAGCGCTGGCGCGAGATCTGGCGCGAGCGCCTGGAACGGGTGCCGTTCTTCCCCGAGACCTGGATGCGCCACCCGCGCCGCGACGCCTACTGGCGGCGCGCCTCGGTCGCCGAGGACTACGCGGCGATCGCCTGCCCGGTCTACGCCGTCGGCGGCTGGGCCGACGCCTACCGCGGCACCGTGCTCCGCCTGCTCGCCGGGCTGACCGCGCCGGCCAAGGGGCTGATCGGGCCGTGGGCGCACATCTACCCCCACGACGGCTCGCCGGGCCCGGAGATCGGCTTCCTCCAGGAGTGCCTGCGCTGGTGGCGGCGCTGGCTCGCGGGCGTCGACGACGGGATCATGGACGAGCCCCGGCTGCGGGTGTGGATGCCCGCGGAGTCGGGACCGCTCCGCGGCGTCGCCGAGCAGTCCGGCCGCTGGGTGGCCGAGGAGCGCTGGCCGAGCCCGCGGATCGCGGCGACGCGGCCCCCGTTGGCGCCGCCGGAAGGGCCGGCGGCGGCTGGCGGCGAGCGGCCCGATCGCGGCCGGGACGGC
>CAZNIX010000311.1:0-6029 GCA_964573125.1 uncultured Thermoanaerobaculia bacterium | reverse complement strand
GGCGCCGAGGGGTGGTTGGCGCCGGACGCCTTCACCGCCCGGCTGGCGGGCGACCACGAGACCGCGACCGCGCTCGAGATCGAGCTGGCCCTGGGCGCGGCCGCACCCGCCGTGGTGCCGTTCGACCCCGCGCTCCACCCCGGCGGCCCGGCCTCGGCCCACCCGGCGCTGCGCTGCCTGCTGCGCGGCGAGACCGGGATCTACGAGACGCTCGCCGGGCTGATCGTCGAGCGGGTCGAGCTGGCGGTCGAGGTCCGGGGCGTCCGCGACCTCGTGCTCTACACCGACCAGGGGCCGCTCAGCCCCGACCAGCCGGTGCCGCCGTTCGGCAGCCAGCCGCGGGTCGGCTCGCGCTTCTACGCCGGCAGCGCCGAGGCGCTGGGCAAGAGCCTGACCTCGCTGACCCTCAACCTCGAGTGGCAGGACGCGCCGGTCGACCTCTTCGGCCACTACCGCGCCTACTTCGACCGCCAGGACAACCAGCTCACCGACGGCTTCCACACCCTGTTCCTGACCGACGTCGAGCTGCTCCACGGGCGCGTCTACCGGCCGCTGCTCCACGGCCAGACCCTGTTCGGCGGCTCGGCCGCGGAGGTGCGGCGGCTGCACGCCGGCGCGACCGAGCTGGCGCTGGCGCTCGGCGGCCTCCCGCTCCCGCCGGCGACCGCGCTCGAGCCGCTGGCCAACCCGGTGGCCGACGCGCGCTACGGCTTCCTGCGCTTGACCCTGCGCGGCCCGACCGCGGCCGAGCTGCGCGAGTACGCCGTCGAGGTGCCGTTCGAGGCCTTCGGGCATCAGGCCTTCGCGCGCCGCGCCGCGCTCCAGGCGATCGCGCTCAGCCGGTTCACCGGCCCCGGTCCGGAGCCCGAGCTGCCCAACGAGCCCTACACGCCGACCCTCGCCGCGCTGTCGCTCGACTACCAGGCGGCGACGGCGGCGGCCGCCGGCGACCGCCGGGCCGAGACCGAGCTGTACATGGTCGAGCCCTGGGGCCACACCCGGGCCGGCGGCGAGGTCGCCGCCCGGCTGGTCCCCGACCTCGACCCGGAGGCGGCGCGCGACCCCGCGCGGCCGCCGTTCGAAGGCAGCCTGTTCTTGGGAGTCGAGGGGCTCGAGCCCCCGGCCAACCTCGCGCTGCTGTTCCAGATCGACCGCGGCACCGCGACCGCGGCCGAAGTTCTCGAAGCCGGCGAGACCGAGTGGAGCGTCCTCGCCGGCGACCGCTGGCGGGCGCTGGCGCCGGCGGCGGTGCTCAACGACGCCACCCGCGGCTTCCAGCAGCCGGGGCTGGTGGTGCTCGCGGTCGGCCGCGAGGCGAGCACCGAGCACACCGCGCTGCCCGCCGGGCTGGTCTGGCTCCGCGCCCTCATCCGCCGGCCCCCGGAGAGCGCGGCACGCGTCCTCGCGCTCCACGCCCAGGCCGCGCTCGCCGAGCTCGAGCCGGCGGCGGGCGGCCTCGACGACTACCAGGCGCACCTGCGCGACGGCCTCCCCGCGGGCGGGATCCAGCGCCTGGCCCGGCGCGACCCGGCGATCCGCCGGGTCAGCCAGCCCTACCCGTCCGCCGGCGGGCGCGGCGGCGAGCGGGACGAGGAGTTCTTCCGCCGCTCGAGCGAGCGGCTCCGCCACCGCAACCGCGCGGTGACCGCGTGGGACCTCGAGCGGTTGGTGCTCGAGGCCTTCCCCGAGGTGTTCAAGGTCAAGGCCCTGGCGCACACCGACGCCGCCGGCGCCGAGAGCGCCGGCGAGGCGGCGGTGGTGATCGTCCCCGACCTGCGCAGCGCCCGCGGCACCAACCCGCTCGAGCCGCGCGCCGGGGCGGTGTTGATGGGCGCGATCGCCGACTACCTCGACGCCGGGGTCGCCACCCCGTTCGCCCGCGTCCACGTCGTCCACCCGCTCTACGAGCGGATCCTGGTCGACGCCCGGGTCGCCTTCCGCGCCGGCCTCGACGCCGGCTATCACGCCGCGCTGCTCGACCTCGAGCTGCAGCGCTTCCTCTCGCCGTGGGCTTTCGAAGAGGGCCAGGACGTCGTCTTCGGCGCGCGCATCTACCGCTCCGAGGTGCTCGCCTTCATCGAGGGCCGCGACTACGTCGATTTCGTCACCGACTTCAACCTCTACCACGCCTTCGACGGCCCGCCGCGCGGCGGCATCGGCCGGATGGTGATCGGCCGCGATTTCCTGATCCGGCCCAACCCGCGGCCGGCGATCGCGGCGATGAGGGTCGGCCGCGATTTCGTGGTCGGCGCCGGGGTCGAGGCGGCCGAGGCCACCCGGCCCCACGCCATCCTGGTCTCCCACCCCGCGCACCGCATCGCCGCGATCGATCCCGGCGAGGAGATCTGCGCCGGCGTCGGGCTGCTCGGCGTCGGCTACATGACCGTCGGCCTCGATTTCGAGGTCCGAGCCGGGTGACGAACCGTCCCCCGCCAACCCCTAACTACCGTAGCGTGGACAAACCATGACCGAACGCAACCGACAGCATCTCAAGCAGGAGTTCTCGGACGGGGAGCGCCCGTCGGGCGACGATTTCGCCGACTTGGTGGACAGCTTCCTCAACCTGACCGAAGACGGCGTCCAGGTCGACGCCGGCAACCTCGTCCTGTCCCAGGGGTTGGGCCTGGCCGACAGCAGCCGGGCGACCGCCGGCACGCTGCGCTTCAACGGCGGCCGCGTGCAGTTCCACGACGGCACCAACTTCGTCGACCTCGCGAGCGGCGGCGGCGGCGCCTTCCAGCCGGTGGGCGGCGCCGGCGCGGTGGCCTACGGCGGCGGCAACGTCGGCATCGGGGCCGCATTGACCGCCACCGCGCCCACCTTCCGGCTCGAGGTCGAGCTGGGCGCCAACAACAGCGAGGCCCAGCGCGTCCGCTTCGGCAACGCCGCCTGCCACAACGGCGCCGGCGCCTTCCAGGCGTTCGCCCACTTCAGCCACCGCGACCACGCCTCCAACAGCGCCTTCGCGGTGCGCCAGGGCCCGACCGGCGAGGTGCACGTCAACGCCCCCGCCGGCCAGGCGGTGAGCCTGCGCCAGAACGGCAACCTCGTCCGCCTCGCGGTGTCGACCGGCGGCAACGTGGTGGTCGCCTCCCCGGCCGACCTCCCGGCGGCGGGCGCGGCGGTGCTCCAGGTCAACGGCGAGGCGTTCAAGAGCGCCCCCGGCGGCGCCTGGCAGGTGCCCTCGGACGCCCGGCTCAAGGAGGACGTGCGCGAGTTCGAGGCCGGCCTCTCCGAGCTGCTCCAGGTGCGCCCGGTGCGCTTCCGGTTCAACGGCAAGGCGGGCACGCCGGCGGGCAGCGAGGGGGTCGGCATCCTCGGCCAGGAGATCGAGCGGGTGTTCCCGGAGATGGTCAGCCGGGTGCCCGCCCGCCTCGACGACGAGTCGCCGCCGGTCGACCTCCGGGTCTACGACGGCTCGGCCCTGACCTACGTCCTGGTCAACGCGATCAAGGAGCTGGCGGCCCGCCTGGCGCGGCTCGAGGAGGCGCTCGCCGATGGCGGACCGGCCGACGACGACGGTTAGGCTCAGCCTCTCGCCGAGCGACCTCCACCTGGTCCTGCTCGCCCTCGGCCAGCAGCCCTACGTCCAGGTCTACGAGCTGATCGGCAGGATCCAGACCGAGGCCGGGCCCCAGCTTGTGACCGCGGCCGGCGCCGGCCGGCCGGAGCGTGAGGCGGAGGAGTGGCCGCCCACGAAGGTGCAGCAGTGAGCGAGCCGCTCCGGCTGTCGGCGGCGCCGCCGGCACGCACCAGCCTCGACTACGCCGCCCTGCGCGCGGCGGGGATGGAGCGGATCCGCGAGCTCGCGGGCGAGGTGTGGACCGACCACAACGCCCACGACCCGGGGATCACCGTCCTCGAGGCGTTGTGCTTCGCGATGACCGAGCTGGGCTTCCGCATCCAGCTCGACCTCGCCGACCTGGTGCGCAGCGGCGAGGTCCACGCGCCGCCGGCGCTGCCGCCGGCGCACCGGGTGCTCCCCTCGGGGCCGGTCACCGCCGACGACCTGCGCCGGCTGCTCCTCGACCACCCGCTGGTCGCCGACGCCCTGATCTCGTTCGGCGCCGAGGGCGAGGTGCGCTTCTACGAGGAGCCGGCGGCCGATCCGCCGTTCGCCTTCGACCCCGGCGGCCCGCCGCCCCGGACGCGGGCGCGCCCGCGCGGCCTCTACGAGGTGGTGACCGCGTTCGCCGGCGACGGCGAGGAGCTGAACAGCAACACCTACGAGGCGACCGTCGACGCCGGCGGCACGGCCTACACCGTCGAGTTCGCGCTGCCGCACTGGGACGAGCCGGAGGCGGCGCCGTTCCGCCGCGGCGCGACCGCCACCGCGGTCACGATGATCGACCCCGGAGCGGGCGTCTGGCGGCCGCTCGACGAGCCGCTGAGCTACTTCGGCGAGCTGCGGGTGGACACCACCGGCCCCGACGGCGCGGGTAGCCTCGAGCACTGGGTGCTGCTGCGCATCGCCGAGGAGCTCGATCAGCCGGGCGCGGTCGTGCCGGGCATCCTCGCCGCCGCCCGCACGCTGGTCGAGACGGCCGGTCTGCTCGCGCGCTTCGCCGGCCGGGTGCGCGCCGCCCAGTCGGCGGTCGACCGGGTGCAGCGCTACCTCGCGTCCTGGCGCAACCTGTGCGAGGAGCCGGTCCGGCTCGCCGCCGCCCGGGTGCAGGAGATCGCGCTCGGCGCCCGCATCGAGGTCACCGGCGGCACCGATCTCGAACGGCTCCTGGCCGAGGTCTTTCTCGCCGTCGACCGGCTGCTCGCGCCCCCGGTGCGCTTCCACGCGCTGGCCGAGCTGCGCGCGCGCGGCCGGGGCGTCGAGGAGATCTTCGACGGCCCGCTGCTGCGCCACGGCTTCCTCGACCGCGCGGAGGTCGCGGGCCTGGCCCGGCCGGCGGTGGTCTACGCCTCCGACGTCCTGCGCCTGATCATGCGCCTGCGCAGCGCCGGCGGCGCGGACCTGGTGGCGCAGGAGAACCCCGGCGGGCGCGACATCGTCGCGGTCACCGACCTGCGGCTGAGCAACTTCGTCAACAACCGGCCGGTGACCATCGACGCCCGCGACTGCCTGCGCCTGGTCGAGACCGAGCGCTACCGCCCGCGGCTGAGCCTGGCCAAGTCGCGCGTGGTCTTCGTGCGCGACGATGTCGAGGTCGGCTACGACCGCGGCCGGGTCGAGGAGCTGTTCGAGCGCGGGCGTGCCGACGAGCGCGGGGCGGCGCTGCCGGCCGACCCCTCACCGCTGCTCCCGGCGCCGGCCGGCGAGGCGCTGCCGGTCGAGGACTACGTCCCGTTCCAGAACGAGCTGCCCCGCCTCTACGGCGTGGGCGCGTCCGGGCCGCCGGCGGGCGCCGGCCTCGAGCGCCGGGCGCAGGCGCTCCAGACCCGGGGCTACCTGCTGCTGTTCGAGCAGTTCCTCGCCGACCTGACGGCGCAGATCGGGGGCGTCAACCGCTTCTTCTCGCCCGACCCGGCCGAGCCGGCGACCTACTTCACGCGCCCGCTCTTCGACCTGCCGGGCATCGGCGAGGTGCTCGCCCGCTTCGCTCCGGGCGGCGATTTCGCGGCCTTCGTCGCCGACCCCGACAACCCCCACCGCCGCGCCCTGCGCGAGGCGGCCGAGAGCCGCGACCGCTTCCTCGACCGCCGCAACCGGATGCTCGATCACCTGCTCGCCCGGCAGGGCGAGGAGGCGGTGGCCTGGGGTCAGGAGCTGCACCGCCGGGCGCGCAACGAGCTGAGCGCGGCCGGCCTCGCGCCCGCGGACCTGGCGCCGCGGATGGCGGCCCGCCGCCAGGACGTCAACGCCCGCCTGGTGCTGGACAAGGCAGCGTTGCTCGCCGAGGCGCCGGAGCTCGCCGCCCTGCGCCTCCAGGCCTTCGGCACCGCGGCCCAGCGGCGGCCCGAGATCGTGCGCCTCGAGCCCGACGGCGCCGGCTTCCGCTGGACCCTGAGTCCGGACGGCGCGCCGCTGCTGCGCTCGCTGCCCGGCGCCGACGCCCCGGCCACCGCCGCGGCGGCCG
>CAZNIX010000310.1:0-6043 GCA_964573125.1 uncultured Thermoanaerobaculia bacterium | reverse complement strand
CGGCCGGCGCCGCCGCCTCGACCTCGGCCTCGGCCACGACCTCGGTCGGGATCGGCAGCCCGGCCCGCTTCAGCCCGAGGTCGGTGCGGGTGGTGAGGAAGCGCAGCACGCGGTCGTTCTGCAGCAGCCGGCGCTCGACCTCGACGACCGGCGCGCGGCCGTCCTCGGCGGCGAAGTAGACGACCACGTACTTGCCCTCGTTGACTTTCCCGATCTCGTAGGCCAGCCGGCGCCGGCCCCAGATCTCGGTCTTGGTGACGGTCACGCCGCCGGGCGCGGTCAGCAGGTTCCTGACCTCGCCGGTCAGCGCGGCCACCTCGTCGTCGGCGACCCGCGGGTCGTAGACGACGACCAGCTCGTATGTCCGCATGGTTTCGGAGACCTCCCTATGGCCTGTCCAGTCCCGCTTCGCGCGGAACAGAGAGGTGGTTGGTTCCGGGGGCGGACCGCGGCGGCCCGCCCCCGGCGAAAGCGGCACTTTACATCAACAGCGGCGCCGTGACCAGCGCCACCACCGACATCAGCTTGATCAGGATGTTCAGGCTCGGGCCGGCGGTGTCCTTGAACGGATCGCCGACGGTGTCGCCGACCACCGCCGCCTTGTGCGCGGCCGAGCCCTTGCCGCCGTGGGCGCCGCCCTCGATGTACTTCTTGGCGTTGTCCCAGGCGCCGCCGGCGTTGGCCATGAAGATCGCCATCAGCACGCCCGAGGCGGTGACCCCGGCGAGCAGGCCGCCGAGCGCCTCGAGCGAGTAGAGGCCGACCAGGACCGGCACCGCCACCGCGAGCAGGCCCGGCACCACCATCTCCCGGATCGCGGCGGCGGTCGAGATGTCGACGCACTTCGCGTAGTCGGCCTCGGCCGTGCCCGCCATCAGCCCCGGGATCTCGCGGAACTGCCGGCGCACCTCCTCGATCATCTTGAACGCGGCGCGCCCGACCGCGCGCAGCGCCATCGAGCTGAACAGAAACGGCATCATGGCGCCGACGAACAGCCCGCCCATGACCTGCGGCCGCGTGAGGTCGAGCGCGCCGAGGCCGACCGTGGTCTTGAACGCCGCGAACAGCGCGAGCGCGGTGAGCGCCGCCGAGCCGATCGCGAAGCCCTTGCCGATCGCCGCGGTGGTGTTGCCGACGGCGTCGAGCTTGTCGGTGCGGCCGCGCACCTCGGGACCGAGGTGGGCCATCTCCGAGATGCCGCCGGCGTTGTCGGCGATCGGGCCGTAGGCGTCGACCGCGAGCTGGATGCCGGTGGTCGACAGCATGCCGAGCGCGGCGATCGCGATGCCGTAGAGCCCGGCCTGGCCGTGGGCGACCAGGATCGCCGCCGCCAGCACCAGCACCGGCAGCGCGGTCGAGCGCATGCCGGTCGCGAGGCCGGAGATGATGTTGGTCGCCACCCCGGTGCGGCTGTCGTCGGCGATCGCCTGCGCCGGCCGCCGCGAGACCGAGGTGTAGTACTCGGTGATGACGCCGATCGCGACCCCGGCCGCGAGCCCGGCGATGGTCGCCCAGACCACCCCGAAGGCGCCGAACTCGACGCCGTCGATCAGGTAGCGCCGGTCGCCGAGCTGCCAGCGGGTGACCAGCACGGTCACCGCGAGCATCACGACCGCCGCCGCGATCGAGCCGACCTGGAGCGCGGTCCCCGGGTTGCCCCCCTCGCGCGTGCGCACCAGGAAGGTGCCGCCGAGCGAGACGACGATCCCGGCGCCGGCGAGCAAGAACGGCAGCAGCACCAGCTCCGGCGTGTAGCGGTCGCCGGTGCCGACCAGCGTGGCGCCGACGCCGAGCACCAGCGTGCCGACGATCGCGCCGACGAAGGACTCGAAGAGGTCGGCGCCCATGCCGGCGACGTCGCCGACGTTGTCGCCGACGTTGTCCGCGATCACCGCCGGGTTGCGCGGGTCGTCCTCCGGGATGCCGGCCTCGACCTTGCCCACGAGGTCGGCGCCGACGTCCGCGGCCTTGGTGTAGATGCCGCCGCCGACGCGGGCGAAGAGCGCGATCGAGCTGGCGCCGAACGAGAAGCCGGTGAGCACGGTGACCAGCTTGCCGAGCGCGGCGGCGTCGCCGGCGCCCCACAGTCGCGAGTAGAGGAGCGCCAGCAGGCCGAGGCCGACGACGCCGAGGCCGACCACCGAGAAGCCCATCACCGAGCCGCCCGAGAACGCGACCAGGAGCGCGCCGTTCAGGCCCTTGCGCGCCGCCGCCGAGGTGCGCACGTTGGCGCGCGTCGCCACCCGCATGCCGAAGAAGCCGGCGAGCCCCGAGCAGAGCGCCCCGGTCGCCACCGACAGGCCGATCAGCGGCGAGCTGCCGGGCTGCCGGAGGTTGAGCAGCGCCAGCGCCGCCGCCACCACTACCACGAACACGGCGAGCACCCGGTACTCGCGGCCGAGGAAGGCCATCGCGCCCTCGCGGATGTGCGCGGCGATCCGCTGCATGGTGGCGTCGCCGGCGTCCTGGCGGGAGATCCAGGCGCCGCGCAGCCAGGCGAACGCGAGCGCCAGCGCGCCGCACCCCACGGTGATCAAGATCATGGTCTGAAAGTCCACGGCCGTCTTCCCTCCTCCGCTTCGCCGGCCCGGCGCGCCGCCGCGGCCGGTCCGGGTTCTGGTTGCTCCGCTCTCGTCCCCTCGCGTCTCGTCCTCTGAACGACCGGCGTCGCGGTCGCCGTCAGCCCTGGTCCAAGCGGTCCTGGTTGAATCGATTCATGGCCGCCTCGACGCCCTCCTCGAGCCAGGCCCGGCAGGCGTCGGCGGCGCGCTCGACCATCGCCGCCGCGGCCTCGCGCTCGTCGCCCGCGAACGGCTCGAGCACGAACTCGACCAGCTCCTCGCCGGGGGGCGCGCCGCCCTCGGGCGCGATCCCCAGGCGCAGCCGCGCCACCTCCTCGGTGCGCAGCGCGGCGAGCACCGACTCCATGCCGCGGTGGCCGCCGGGGCCGCCGGCCGGGCGCAGCCGGAGCCGGCCGAGCGGCAGGCTGGCCTCGTCGTAGACCACCAGCGCCGCCGCCGGCGCCAGGCCGCGGCGCTCGAGCAGGCAGCGCGCGGCGTGCCCGCTGCGGTTCATGTAGGTCAGCGGCTTGGCGAGCAGCACGCCGCCGGTCCCCGTCTCCCCGCCGCCGCCGACGCCGACCAGCGCGTTGCACTCCAGCCGGTCGACCTTCGCCCCCAGCCGCGCCGCCAGCGCGTCGACCACCCGGAAGCCCAGGTTGTGCCGCGTGTCGGCGTACTCCGGCCCCGGGTTGCCGAGGCCGAGCACCAGGCGCGTCGGGGTCTCCTCCACCGCGCGCCGCCGGGGCTAGCCCTCGCCCTCCTCGGGCGGCTGCTCGCGGCGCCGGCCGATCACCTCCGGCTCCTCGGCCTCGGCCTCGATCAGCAGCTCGCCGGCGGCGCCGGCGGCGGCGGCCGGCGGCCGGCGCGCGTGCGCCACCGACGCGATCACCCGCTCCTTGGGCGAAACCAGGGTCACGCCCGCGGGCAGCGGGACCTGGCCGGCCTCGAGGTGCTGGCCGATGTGCAGCGCCGCGACCTCGGCCTCGAGGTGGCGCGGGATGTCCGCGGGCAGGCACTCGACGTCGATCTCGCGGCTGACGAAATCGAGCAGCCCGCCCTCGTTCTTGACCCCCTCCGGCGTGCCGACCAGGTGGACCGGCACCGAGACCCGGATCTTCTCGGTGAGCAGGATGCGCTGGAAGTCGATGTGGCGCACCTGCCGGGTCACCGGGTGGAGGTCCAGCTCCCGGATCATCACGTGCCGGCTCTTGTCGGTGCCGGCGAGACGGAGCAGGTAGATCGCGTTCTCGCTCCCCGCCTTGCGCATCAGCTCGAGCATGGTGTGGCGGTCGACCGACACCGTCACCGGGTCGCGGCCGCCGCCGTAGACGACGCCCGGGATGTGGCCGCCGGCGCGCAGCCGGCGGCTCTCGTTCTTGCCCGTCGCGCCGCGCGGCGCGACCTCGATGGTCAGCTCGTTCATGGTCTGGTACCTCGGTTGCCTAGACGAAGAGGGAGCTCACCGAGCTCCCTTCGTGGATCCTCCGGATCGCCTCCCCGAGCAGCGGGGCCACCGACAGCGGCCGCAGCTTCGGGCAGCGCACGACCTTGTCGTCGACCGGCGTGGTGTTGGTGATCAGCACCTCGCCGAGCGGCGCCTCGGCGAGGCGGTCGAGCGCGGGCCCGGACAGGATGCCGTGGACCCCGACCGCGACCATCCGCCGCGCGCCCTTCTCGCGCAGCGCCTCGGCGGTCTTCACCAGGGTGCCGGCGGTGTCGATGATGTCGTCGAGGATCAGGGCGTTGCGGTCCTCGACGTCGCCGATCACGTTCATCACCTCGGCGGTGTTGGGCGCCGTGCGCCGCTTGTCGACGATCGCGAGCCCGGCGTGCAGGCGCTTGGCGATCGCGCGCGCGCGCTCGACGCCGCCGGGATCGGGCGAGACGATCACCAGCTCGTCGATCGCCAGGTCCCGGATCGCGTCGAGCACCACCGGCGCCGCGAACAGGTGGTCGACCGGGATGTTGAAGAAGCCCTGGATCTGGGACGCGTGGAGGTCCATGGTCAGCAGGCGATCGGCGCCCGCGGTCGAGATCAGGTCGGCGACCAGCTTGGCGGTGATCGGCACCCGCGGCGCGTCCTTCTTGTCCTGGCGCGCGTAGCCGTAGTACGGGATCACCGCGGTCACCCGCCCGGCCGAGGAGCGCTTGAGCGCGTCGAGCAGGATCAGCAGCTCCATCAGGTTCTGGTTCACCGGGTGGCAGGTCGGCTGGACCACGAAGACGTCGGTGCCGCGGACGTTCTCCTCGATCTGGCAGAAGGTCTCGCCGTCGGAGAAGTCGAACGCGGCGAGGCGCCCGGCGGGGACGTTGAGGTAGTCGCAGATCTCCTGGGTCAGCGCCGGATGGGCGCGCCCGCCGAAGATCTTCAACTCGCCGTACTCGTGGATCATGCGCGTTCCGCTCGGAGGCCGCCGGCCCCCCAAGGACCGTTCTGACTCGTCTTGCTCGCGATCGGGTGTGCTCGCTGCCGTTCGTCCTCGGGCCGGGCGCCGAACGACGGATCCGGGGGCGTCCCCGGCGGCATCGGGCGCGCAAGGATAGCACAGGACGCAATCCCGCCAGCCCGTTGGTGGCGGACGCTGAAGGGAGGGTGTCAGAGCGGGCGAATCGAGCCCTTGCCCACGAGCCCACCGACCCCGTCGCTCAACAAGTCCATGCCCGAGGCCTCGCCGGCGGCGGGATATTCCACGTAGAGCTTCAGATCCTCGTTCATGCTGTTGGCGTGGCGCACCGTGAGTTCCAGCACGTCGCGCCTTGCGTCCTCGAAGCGGGGCGGGCTCTCGGTGCAGGCGACCCAGGCCTTGATGCTGCCTTCGACGCGATCCGGTTCCTTGGGGAATTCGAAGGTGAGGCGGCCCTCGACCTCCTCGACCTTGGGTTCGACCCGCCGGCGGAACAGGAACATGCTCTTGTGCTTGGCCCGGGGTCCACGGGCGACGGCCAGGGTGACGCACAGCTCATCCCCGTCCTGGTGGAACAGGACGCGGGCGACGGGTTCGTCCGCTCCAAACCCCAGCACGCTTTCCAGCAGACGGGTGGGTTGGGCCATGGCCTCCGCCGGGGCCAGGAGAGCCCAGACGACGGTCAGGGTCATCAGGGCGATCAGGACCACGAATCTCGAGCGACGTTCCATGGCGCCGGATTCCTTCGGTAGCTGCGCTGGTATGTCGCCCTTCATTGTACCTGAGTTGCCGCAGTCTCAAGCAGCCTGACGGGCAATGGAACCCGAAAGGCGATCCGGCGTAAATGCCCTTACAGCATAGGTAAATGGCTTGATAACATGAACAACGTGAAGCTCGCACTGGCATCATCGCCCGCCTACCCGTGGATGAAGCTGGCTGGGGCGGGAGGATTCGAACCTCCGAGTGCCGGATCCAAAGTCCGGTGCCTTACCGCTTGGCGACGCCCCAAGGTCTTCGCCGCCTCCGGGGGCTTCAGCGTACCGCGGCGGACTACGCGCGGCCTAAAGGCCGGGTGTG
>CAZNIX010000309.1:0-6059 GCA_964573125.1 uncultured Thermoanaerobaculia bacterium | reverse complement strand
GGCGTCGGCGACGGCCAGCGCCAGGAGCAGCGCGCCCTCGGGCCGTGCCAGCGTGGCCAGGCCGAACACGCCGAGGGCGAGCGGCGGCCGCGCCGGGTCGGCGCGCTCCTCGGCGTGGAGCGCCAGGCCCGCGACCGTCAGCAGGGTGAACAGCGGCACCTCCATGCCGGCGAGCGCCGACCACGCGAGCCAGCTCGTGCCGGCGGTCAGCGCGGCGGCGAAGAGCGCCGCGCCGGGGCCCAGGCAGAGCGCGCGCCCGAGCCGGTAGGCGGCGGGCGCGAGCAGCAGGTAGAACACCGCGCCGAGCGCCTTGGCCCACGCCGCGGGCGCGCCCGGGAGCAGCAACAGGGGCGCGAGCAGCGCCGTCCACAGCGGCGCCGTCGAGCCGGCGACGGGTTCTCCGGGCAGGTAGGCGAGGCCGGCGCCGGCGGCCAGGCGCCGGGCGAACGCGAGGTGGATCCAGGCGTCGTCGAGCGGCAGCCCCCAGCCGCCGTCGAGCAGCGTCCGCTCGGCGGCGTGGTAGCCGGCGACGACCGCCGCGCCGAGGGCGAGCAGCGCGAACAGCCGCGAGCGGCGGCGCAGCCGCCCGCCACGCGGCGCCGGCTTCGCCGTCCAGCGCTCTTTTCGTGCCGGCTCGAGGCGGGCGTTCGGTTCCACGGTGCCTGGAGTCTAGCTGCGGCTTGGCGAGCCCCGGAGGGCGCGGGTAGGATGCACCGCCCGTGAGCGCCGGGGCGCGGCGCGAGGATGCGGATCGTGACCACCGTGAACACTCTGAAGCGCCAGCGGCGCACCAGCGCGCGCGCGGCTCTCTATGCCTCCTTCGTCCTGGTCGCGGTCGTGGCGTTCGCGTTCTGGGGCTGGCTCGGCCGGCAGGCGCCCGAGATCCGCGCCTTCAACTGGCGGGCCGTCGACTACGCCGCGGACCCGGCGGTGCAGTTCCTGCGCCGCTACGTCGCGATCGACACCAGCATCCCCGACGGCGACCCGGCCGCGGGCGCCGAGCTCCTCGCCGAGCGGCTGCGGGCGGGCGGGTTGCCCGTGACCATCGAGCGCGTCGGGGAGAAGGACGTCAACCTGTGGTCGATCGTCGAAGGCGACGATCCGCGGGCGATCGTGCTCCACCACCACATCGACGTCGAGGCGGTCGGACGTCCGGAGGCGTGGAAGTTCCCGCCGTTCAGCGCCACCATCGACGGTCCCTGGCTCTACGGCCGGGGAGTCTTCGACATGAAGAGCTATGCGGTCGCCCAGCTCGAGGCGTTTCTCCGCCTCGCCGAGCGCGCCGCCGGCGGCCGGCGGCCGGCGCGGTCGGCGATCCTGCTCGCGACCTCGGGCGAGGAGACCGGCAGCGACTTCGGCATGCGCTGGGTCCTGCGCAACCACCCGGAGCTGGTCGCGCGCTTCGGCGTCGTCCTCACCGAGGGCGGGCTGGTCGAGGGACGCGCCCTGGACAACGTCAAGTACTGGGGCGTCGAGTTCGTCCAGAAGCGGGTGGTGTGGGTCACGCTGTGCGGCGACGACCGTCAGCGGCTGGACGACCTGCGCAACCACCTGATCGCGGAGCTGTGGGTTCCGACCGGTCTCACCGCGAGCCCGGAAGTGGAGACCTTCCTCGACCACTACGCCGCCACGCGCGACCGCGCCGATTGGCGCCGACTGCTCGTCGATCCGGTCGCTCTGGCGCGCGACCCGGTGGCGTTCGCAGGGTTGCCCAGGTACGTCCAGTCGATGTTCCGCAACCAGGCCGTGCCCGTGCCGGTGCGGGAGACCTCGGGCGGGTGGGAGCTGGCGATCAGCGTCCAGCTCGTTCCCGGCGCCGAGTTCGGGCCGGCGTTCGCCGAGCTGCTCCCGCCGTGGCGGCTGCACGGCCTCGGGATCGCGGTCTACGACGAGGGTGCGGCGGGGCACGGCAGCCCGGCCGATCACCCGGTCCTCGAGGAGATCCGCGCGGTCCTGTCCGCGCACCATCCCGGGGCGCCGATCGGACCCATGTTCCTCCCGTGGACGCTCACCGATGCTCGCTTCTTGCGGGCGCGGGGCGTTCCGGCCTACGGGTTCTCGCCCTTCATGGTCCTGACCCCCGAGGTCGTCTCTTGGCTGCAGGGGGACCACGTCGACGAGCGGATCGCCTTGAACGGCTTCGTCGAGGGGGTGGCGATCTACGACGAGCTGCTCGAACGCCTGGCCATGCGTGCACCGGGGGACGACGGGTGGACAGAAAACGTCACGCTGCTGCCCGCCAGTGTCACCGCGGTTTCCCGGCCGCGGTGAAATACGGTGGATTCGCGGCGGCGGACTAGCGGCACGCATCTTGCTCGCTCCTCCCACGAGAGTTTGAGCGTGGTGTACAAAACGGCTTGCGCCAGGAGGAGAACCCATGCTGGAGAGACTGAAGAGGCGGCAACGCGGTTTTACGCTGATCGAATTGCTCATCGTAGTGGCGATCATCGGCATCATCGCCGCCCTGCTGGTGCCGAACTTCCTCGACGCCCTGCAGAAGGCGAAGCAGAAGCGGACGATGGGCGACGAGCGGGACCTCGGGACGGCATGGATGTCGTGGCTCACCGATCAGGGCGCCGCCGCCGCCGCCGGTGCGGCTGGGCAGCTCGCCATCAGCGACTGGACCGGTACCGGGGGCATTACCGAACTCCGTGCACAGCTCACGACCCGCTACATCCAGGAGATCCCGGAGCTCGACGGCTGGAAGCAGAGCTTCCTCTACCGGTTCTGCAACTTCCCACAGTGCAATCCGGTGCGCGCGGAGAAGAACTTCCTCGTCCAGAGCGGCGGGCGTGACGATGTGAAACTCACTACCTTCACCTTCGGCAACTTCGACCCGACCGACTACGATCAGGACATCATCTGGGCCGACGGCTTCTTCCTGAGGTGGCCCGAGAAGGAACTGCCGGTGCCCTAAACGCTCGACCTTTCGTTGGCGTGACGTTGGGGGGGCGCCTCTCGCGGTGCCCCCGCTTTTTTTATGTCCACCCCGAGGCGCGCGGCCCTGGCGGCGCTTGCCCTGCTGCTCATCCCAAGGCCGGCCGAGTTGGCGTCGGCCGGAGCCGCCACCGAGCTCGCCGGCGCCGCCGGCTGGCTCCGCGGCTACCTTCGGATCGACACCTCCAATCCGCCGGGCAACGAGGCCTCCGCGGCGGCCTACCTGGCCCGTATCCTCCATGCCCACGGGATCGCCACCCAGACCCTGGTCACGACCGACGGGCGGGCCAGCCTCTACGCCCGCATCGAGGGCCGCCGGAGCGGCGAGGGGCTGCTCCTCCTCCACCACCTCGACGTCGTGCCCCCCGGTGACGGCTGGACCGTCCCGCCCTTCGAGGGGCTGGTGCGCGACGGCGCGCTCTGGGGTCGGGGCGCGATCGACGTCAAGAGCCTCGGCATCGCCCATCTCGCGGCGCTCGTGGCACTGCGCCGCGAGGGCATCAGGCCGTTCCGCGACGTCGCCTTCCTGGCGGTCGCCGACGAGGAGAGCGGCGGCGGCGGCGGCACGGCCTGGCTGTGGCAGCACCACCCGGAGCTGTTCGACGGGATCGCCGCGGTCTTCGGCGAGGGCGGTACCAACCGAGCGCCGCGCGGCGAGGTGATCTGGTGGGGCCTCGAGGTCGCGCAGAAACGACCCCTCTGGCTGCGGGTGACCACCACCGGGCGCCCGGGCCACGCCTCGGGCCTCAATCCCCGCAGCGCGGTCCACAAGCTGATCGAGGCGCTCTCGCGGGTGCTCGCGTTGCCGGAGCAGTGGCGGATCACGCCGGCCGCACGCCTGTTCTTCGGTGCCCTCGCCCCCGGTGAGCCACCGGGGCAGCGGGCGCTGTTCAGCGACCTCGACGCCTGGATCCAGCCGGACGGCCCCCGCAAGGGCATCCTCCCGGGACAGGCGAACTTCTTCATCGACACCGTCCAGGTCACGGTGCTCGAGGGCGGCGACCGGATCAACGTCGTGCCCGCCCGCGCCTCGGCGCTGATCGACGCCCGCCTCCTACCCGACACCGACGCCGAGGCCTTTCTCGACCGGCTCCGCGGCGCGCTCGGGAGCGGGTTCGAGGTCGAGGTCCTGCTCGCTTCTCCGCCCGCGGCGCCGTCGCCGACCGACACCCGCGCCTACGCCTCGGCGCAGTCGCTGCTCGCCCGCGAGGGGCCCGTGATCCCGGCGTTCATCGGCGGGTTCACCGACGCCCGCTACTTCCGCGAGCGCGGCATCCCGGCCTACGGCGTGTCCCCGTTCGTGCTCGACAGCGAGGTCCTGCGCGGGATCCACGGCGCCGACGAGCGCATCCCGCTGGCCGAATTCGAGGCCGGAGTCGAGCGGATGCGGCGCATCGTCGCCGCCTATTCGCACGGGAGGTGACGCTTTCTGTCAGGCGGAGGGCCCGAGCGAGCCATCGGATTGGCACGCCGCTTGCGACGGTCGGCCAGCGCCTTGCAGCTTCAATTCTCTTTGGGGGGGTAGCGATGCGTTGGAGCGCGTGCCGGAGAAGCGGGTTTACTCTCATCGAGCTCCTGATCGTCGTAGCGATCATCGGCATCATCGCCGCCCTGCTGGTGCCGAACTTCCTCGATTCCCTGCAGAAAGCGAAGCAGAAGCGGACCATGGCCGATGCCCGCAACGTCGGCGGCTCGATGATGGCCTGGCTCACCGACCAGGCGGCGGCCGCGGCGGCGGGGGCAGGCTCCGCATTCGATCTCAGCGAGTGGAGCGGCACCTCCGACTTCGGCGAGATCCGCGCCCAGTTGGTGCCCCGCTACATTCAGGAGCTTCCGGCCCGCGACGGCTGGAAGCAGACCTTCCTCTACCGCATGCAGGTCGAGGATCTGGAGGCCGAGCGGCACTTCCTGGTCGCCAGCGGCGGCCGCGACGGCGTCCTGGCTGGGTCGTACACGTTCGGTGTCTTCGAGCCCACGGACTACGATCAGGACATCATCTGGGCCGACGGTCTGTTCTTCCACTGGCCCGAGCGGACCATTGTCACCCCGTAGCCGCAGGCCCGGCGCGGCCGCGCCGGGCGCGTACCGGCGCGCCCGCGCGGCTACAATCCGGCCACCGTGCGCGCCGAGCTCGTGGTCGACGTCTACGCCCTGCTGCTCGGGCTGATCGTCGGCAGCTACCTCAACGTCGTCATCCACCGCTTGCCGCGCGGGCGGTCGACGGTCACGCCGCGCTCGCGCTGTCCGGTGTGCGGCGCGCCGATCCGCGCGCGCGACAACCTGCCGGTGGTCTCCTGGCTCCTCTTGCGCGGCCGCTGCCGGAGCTGCGGCGCGCCGATCTCGGTGCGCTACCCGCTGGTCGAGGCGGCGACCGGAGCGCTGTTCGTCGCCTGCGCCGAGCGCTTCGGCCTGAGCCCGGCCGCGCTCGCCGGCTTCGTCTTCTGTGCGCTCCTGGTCGCGCTCGCGGGGATCGATTTCGACCACTACACGCTCCCCGACCGGCTGACCCTGCCCGGGATCGCGCTCGGGCTGGCGGCGCAGCCGCTCTTGCCCTGGGGCGGTCTCGCGCCGGCGCTCCTCGGCGCCGCCGCCGGCGGCGGCTTCCTGGTCGCGGTGTGGGGCATCTGGTACCTGCTGCGCCGGGAGCACGGGATCGGGCTCGGCGATGCCAAGATGCTGGCGATGATCGGCGCCTTTCTGGGCTGGAAGGGGATGGCGGTCGCGTTCGTCGCCGCCACGGCGGCCGGCGCCGCGGTCGGCCTCGTCGCGCTCGCCGCCGGCCGCGTCGGCCGGCGCGGCAAGCTGCCGTTCGGCGTCTTCCTCGCCCTGGGCGGCGTCGTCGGCCTGCTTTGGGGTCACCGCCTCGCCGACGCCTACCTGGAGCTGCTGTGAGCCGGCGGCGGGCGCCGCGCCTGGGCTTCCGCGGCGAGCTGCTGCTGCTCCCCCCGGCCGCTTTGCTGCTGCTGCTCGCGGTGGCGGCGTTCACGCTCTTCTCCTACCGCAACGCGCTCGCGCTCTTCGCCGAGGAGCGGCGGGTGGAGGCGGCGCGCCAGGCGGGGGCGGCGGCGGCCGGCCTCGGCGCCGCCGCGGCGCCCACCGCCGAGGCGCTGCATCGGCTGGCG
>CAZNIX010000308.1:0-6079 GCA_964573125.1 uncultured Thermoanaerobaculia bacterium | reverse complement strand
GGCGGCGAGACCGGCTCCGCGCAACCTGCGGCGCCACCCCCCGCGGCCGCCCCGGCGGCGCCGAGCCCGCCCCCGGCCGTCCCCGCCGAGGTCGCCGCCCGGCTCGCCCACGGCATCGACCTCTCGGTCCACAGCGGCAGCGTCGACTGGGCGGCGGTGGCGGCCGAGGGCCACACGTTCGCGATCGTCAAGGCGACCGAGGGGATCGACCTCAAGGACGGCGCGTTCGACCGGCACTGGCCGGCGATGAAGGCGGCCGGGCTGGTCCGCGGCGCCTACCACTTCTACGTCACCGAGGACGACCCCGAGGAGCAGGCGCGCTTCTTCCTCGCCACGATCGCGCTCGAGCCCGGCGACCTCGCGCCGGTGGTCGACATCGAGGTGATCGGCCACGACACCCAGCCCGGCGTCGCCGACCGGCTGCTGACCTTCCTCACGGTCGTCGAGCAGCGCTGCGGCGTGAAGCCGATCATCTACACCGGCCCGAACTTCTGGGACACGAACCTCGACGACCGCTTCGGCGACCACCCGCTGTGGATCGCCGAGTACGGCGTCTCCGAGCCGCGCCTGCCGGTCGGCTGGGAGACCTGGCACCTCTGGCAGTTCCAGGAGGACGCCGCGGTCGCCGGGGTCGAGAAGGGGGCCGACCGGAGCCACGTCAACCGCACGGGGATCGACCTCGGGGCGCTGATCATCCCCGGCTGACGCCGGCGCCGTGCGCCGCCGCGCGCCGGCGCCGGACACGGCAGGCGGCCGGGGTGCCCTTCGTCGTCGCGATCGGGCGGACCGACGCGGACGGCGAAGACGACGCCTGGTTCGCCGCCCGGCGTGGCGGGTGCTACCCTCGAACCGCGTATTCGTCTGAGTCCGCCATGCGCCTTGGGCACACCCTGATGGAGGAAACGGTGCCAGAGTGGTGGCTCCACTGCCCTGCCCCTGCGGGCGGTGTTTCTTCGTAGGACGCCCGCAACCCGACGCCGCCCATGGCCGAGCCCCAGCCCCTCGTCAAGCCCTCCGACGACCTGACCACCGGTCTGACCACCGACCGCTGGTTCGACCACGGCCTGCGCGGCCGGCGGGTGACCTGGATCGCCTGGGACAGCCCGTTCCGCGGCACCGGGCTGCGGGTCGGCGACGTCGTCCTCGAGGCCGACGGCGTGCCCTGCGACCCGGCGCAAACCGATCTCGCCGAGGACTTCATGGTCGGCAACTTCGCCGAGGGCCGCGGCCTGGCCCAGGCCGGCCGCAAGGCGGGCGAGCCGCGGCGCCTCTCCGTCTGGCGCGACCACGAGCGCTTCGAGGTCGAGGCGCCGATCGCGGTCGAGAACTTCTACTACGACGCCGAGGGCCGCCGGGCGATGGCCCCCGGCGGGCCGCAGCGGCTCGCCAACGACGGCTTCGGCTCGGCCTGGTCGGGCTGGGACGAGGAGCTGACCAAGAAGCTCTCGGCGGTGCTCGACCACGGCTGGCGCGGCGGCTCGTTCAACAGCCGCCAGGTCCTCGCCGACCTCGCCGGCTTCGAGCCGCGGGTGCGCCACCTCGCCGAGCGCTACCCCGGCCCCTACGCCGAGGCGATGGCCGCGGACCTCGCCGCCGCCATGGAGTCCGCGCGCGGCACCCTCTGGCCCGCCGAGGGGATCGACCTCTCCTGGCGCGCGCGCGGCGAGCGGCTCGCCGAGGAGATCCGACGGGCGGCGGTCGAGGCCGAGAAGGCGTTCGCCGCCGGGCTCGGCGAGCGCCTGATCCCCACCGCGCCGGCACCCGACCCGGTCGAGAGCGACCCCGAGGCGTTCGCGGGCAGGGTCGTCCACCTCGAGCGCGTCGGCCCGCGCTCGATGCAGATGGACGCCGGCCACCCCTGGTACACCATCGGCGACCTGCGCTCGGGCTGGTGGTTCCTCGACGCCAACTCGCCGGACTGCCAGGCCTTCCACCTCGCGGTCGAGAACTACCGCCAGCTCGTCGACATGTCGCTGCCGATGACCTACCGCTTCTACGCCGAGGTGCTGCCGCTGCCGCGGATGATGGTCGTCGACGGCCGGGTGGCGACCGGCCTCACGCTCGCGCTCACCGCCGCGATGGTCGCCGACCGCCTGTTCATCACCGTGCCGCGCGACAGCGTTCACCGCGACCCCGGCGCGGGCGGCGCCCGCTTCGCCGGCGAGGAGCTGCTCGCCGAGGGCGCGCTCGACCTGCCGCCGGCGGGCGCGCCGCCGCGCGCGACCGTCGAGGCGGCGTTCTCGGCCTTGAAGCTCGGCCGCCGGGAGCTGTGGCGGGCGCTCTTCGCCGACTGGCAGCTTTCGCGCGACTGGAACGGCGCGATCTCCTACTCGCCGCTCGCGTTCCACGGGGAGTCGAACTTCTTCTACGCCTGGGACTTCGCGCGCAAATCGCTGTCGCAGGACGTCTACGACCTGCGGATCGCCGGCGAGGGGCCGGTGACGACGCTCCTCGCGCCGCCCGAGCCGGGCGGGGGGCCGACGGTCGAGGAGTGTCGGATCGAGGTCGAGCACGTCGGCCGCTTCGACGGCGAGTACCGGAGCTTCCGCCAGGTCGGGCTCCACCGCATGTGGCCGGTCCAGCGGGTCGACGGCGGCCCGTGGCGCCTCGCCGTCCTCCAGGGGCTGTGACGCCATGACCTACGAACGCCGCAACACCGAGCTGCTCCTCACCTTCCAGAGCAAGGTCGAGGCCGCGCCCGAGCTGACCTTCTACCTGCCGCGGCTCATCGAGTACGGCAAGCGCTGCGACGCCGTGCTCGAGGAGCTGGTCCGGGCGGTGTCGTCGGTCGACCTGCGCGACAGCCGCGAGGCCGAGGAGTGGGCGAAGGTGCGCGACCGGCAGCTCGCCGAGGCGGTCAAGGCCAAACCCGACCTCGCGCAGTACCGCGAGACGCCGGCGCTCGCGCTCCTCACCTTCCACACCCAGATGCAGCTCGACGAGGCCGCGTTCCTGGGCGCGCTCGGCAAGTCGGACGTCGGCGACGAGATCGACCGCATCGCCGCGGTCGCGCGCAACCTCGAGCAGAAGACCGCCGATCTCGAGAAGATCTGGCAGGAGACCGTCGACCGCGACGGCGAGTTCGACCAGAAGGCCGAGGAGACCGCGAAGGAGATCGCGAAGATCGTCGACGAGGCGATCGAGACCGCCGCCGCGAACCACCGCACGCTGCTCGAATCGTTCGCCGAGGTGGCGAAGGCCAACGACAAGATCCCGGAGGGGGCCCAGGACCTCTCCGACCTGCTGCCGGGGTTGTTCGGATTGGCGGCCAAGGCGCTGCTCAAGGTGCTCGCGAACTCGACCTACTTCTGGGCCAAGATGCAGGAGCGGCTGATCGAGCGCATGGGCAAGCTCAAGGAGACCTTCGCGAAGGAGGCGAACCTCCTGCTCGTCTTCAGCGAGACGCGCAAGGAGGTCGAGGAGTTCGTCAAGACCACCAACTTCGAGCAGGCCGAGGACGCGTTCGAGCAGGCCGAAAAAGAGCTCGACGCGCTGGTCGCCGCGATGAGGACCTCGGGCCAGAAAGACGACCTCGGCCGCTTCCGCGACCAGGTGCTCGACGCCCTCGAAGACGTCCTCGACGAGGCCGAGCGCCGCCACCACGAGTTCGTCTCCAAGCACCGCACGAAGTTCTTCGGCCCGCTCTCGAGCCAGGTCGTCGAGGAGCTGATCGAAACGAGCCGCTGGGGGAGCCTCGCCCGCGACATCGACAGCCGCACCCTGCACAACCGCCTCGCCGAGCTGCACGGCAAGAACCTGCTCTCGGTCAGCATCGGCGGCCTCCGCCTCGAAGTCCGCGAATACATCGAAAGGGAGGTCAAGCGGGGCTTCGACGAGGCGATGAAAGCGATCCTCGAGATCGACCGCAAGGTCACGAGCCAGCCGCCGGACAAGCAGATCGAGGAGCAGAGGAAGCAGCTCGAGGGGCGCTTGCGCTGACGGCCGAGCTTCCCGGATCACCAGGGTTGGGTCCGGTTGACACCGATCCCGGCGGGTGACTAGAATTATGGTCACGATGCCGGCGCGGCGGCGACCGTTTTTGATTCTCTATGCGCCGGCCGTCATGGGCCATCTCCGCGCCGTGCCGCGCCCGCATCGCTCGCTGCTCCGAGACGAGGTCCAGCGGCAGCTCGCCTTCGAGCCGACGTCGCCGACGCGCAATCGGAAGCCGCTACGCGGCCCCAATGCGCTCGAGGCCGAATGGGAACTGCGATGCGGTCCCGGGAACCGCTACCGGGTGTTCTACGAGGTCGATCCCGCGGCGCGCCGCGTCTCGGTCCTCGCGATAGGCGTCAAGCAGCGGGAGCGGTTGCTGATAGGCAAGGAGGAGGTCGAACTGTGAAGATCGCGCCGGTCGCCGAGATCAAGGCACGCTTCAGCTCCTACGTCGACGCCACGAAGGAAGGCCCCGTCGTGGTCACGCGCAACGGACGCCCGGTCGCCGTCCTGGTCGCGGCCGAAGGCGACGAGGAGGTCGAGGATCTCCTCCTCGCCCATTCGCCCAGGCTCCGTCGGATCCTGGACACGTCACGACAGCAGATCGCGGAAGGGGCCGGACTCTCACACGCGGAGTTCTGGCGACGAGTCGAAGGTCCCGCTCGGTCTCGAAAACCCCGTCGTTCAGGCTCCTGAGTGCGTGCCGCCGCCGAGAATGCCGAGAGTACCCAGGATTGCGCCCACAAGGGGTTTCGGTGTCCTTCCCCCCGCGCCCGTCACCGAGCCAGTGGCCCCGCCTCACGAGAGGACGAGCTGCGCCACCGCCTCCATGTGCCCGCTCTGCGGAAACATGTCGAGCAGAGCCAGGCGCTCGATCCGGTAGGCGCTGAGCAGCCGCCGGAGGTCGCGGGCGAGGGTGGCGGGGTGGCAGGAGACGTAGGTGAGGCGCCGGGGGCGGCGTTCGATCAGGGCGGCGCGGAGGCGGAGGGTGAGGCCGCCGCGGGGCGGGTCGACGAGCACGCGGTCGACGCCCTCGGGTAGAGCGGCGGCCCAAGTGTCGATCGACTGGGTGACGACGTCGACCCCGGCGAGCTTGTTGGCGCGGGCGTTGTTGCGGGCGTAGCGGGCGGCGACGCGGTCGCCCTCGACCGCGGTCACCCGCCGGTAGAGACGGGCGAGGGGCAGGCTGAAGAGGCCGACGCCGGCGTAGAGGTCCAAGGCCTGCTCGCCCGTCCACGGGCCGACCGCGCGCGCGACCAGCTCGCCGACCAGGCCGCGGTGGGCCTGGAAGAAGCAGCGGGCGTCGAAGCGGTAGGCGAGCGGGCCGCCGGGGAGGTCGACAGTCAGGTCGATCGGGCCGTGGGGCAGCCCTTCGACGACCGGCGCCGTGGTCACCTGGCCGGCGTCGCCCGCGGCGAGGTCCAGCCGGCGCGGCGTGCCCCCCTCCGGCGCCGCGGCGGCGAGCTGCTCGGGCAGGCCGGGGAGGAGCGCTTCCAGCTCGGGGACCAGGATCGGGCAGGCCACCACCGGCACCAGCTCGCGGCTGCCGCGCTCGTGATAGCCGACCTCGACCGCCTCGCCCTCGCCCCGGGTGTGGAGCTGCGTCCGCAGGCGGTAGGCCCAGGGGGCGCCGGTGACGACCTCGAGATCGGCCGGCGGCTCGATACCGCCGAGCCGGACCAGGGTCTCGACCACCGCCGCCGCCTTGTGGCGTACCTGGGCGGCGTCCTCGAGGTGCTGGAGGTCGCAGCCGCCGCAGCGAGCGAAGTAGGGGCAGGGCGGCGCGCGCCGGTCGGGACCCGGGGCGAGGAGCTCGACGATCTCGGCGCGGCCGTAGTCGGGGCGGCGATCGACCAGGCGCACGCGCAGCCGGTCGCCGGGGGCGGAGCGCGGGACGAAGATCGGGATGCCCTCGAAGCGGGCCAGGCCGTCGCCGCCGGCGACGAGCTTGGCGACCGTTACCTCCAGCTCCTCGACCGCGGCCAGGCGAACGCCGGCGGGCGGTGGGCCGGGCGCGGGTGGACTCGGGGCGGCCGGCGGCCGCTCGCGGAGCGAAGCGCTCGCGGACGGAGGACGCTCTCGGACCGGCGCGCGCCCCGCGGGCGGCGGGCGCTCCGGGAGCCGCGTGCGCTGGGCCGACCGA
>CAZNIX010000307.1:0-6089 GCA_964573125.1 uncultured Thermoanaerobaculia bacterium | reverse complement strand
CTTCGCCGCCGACGATCTGATCTTCGGCGACGCCGCCGCCGGCTGCGCGGTGCTGATCGTCGCCGGGCACGACCTGACCGCGGCGGCGCACGACGCTGCGACCGTCGAGCGGTTGCGGCGGGCGCGCTGGCTGGTCGTCGCGGGCTGGGCCGACACGCCGCTCGCGCAGGCCGCCGACGTGGCGCTGCCGCTCGCCACCCACGCCGAGCAGGAGGGGACGTTCGTCAACAGCCAGTGGCGGCTGCAGCGCTTCGAGGAGTGCTTCCCGCCGCCCGGCGAGGTGCGCCCGGGGGTCGAGGCGCTGACCGACCTGCTCGCGCGCTTCGACGCCGACGGCGGCTGGCGCGGCCTCGGCGCCGGCGAGGTGTTCGACCGCCTGGCCGCCGCGGCGCCGGCGTTCGCCGGGCTGAGCTACGAGAGCCTGCCGCCGACCGGCGCGCCGCTGGCGGTGGCGGGAGCGGAGTCGGAGGAGGGCCGCGCCGCCGGCAACGGCGGGGTGGAGGCCGGCGGCAGCTAGCCGCCGGCGAACGGTGCCCGGCCGCGGGAGCGCACCCCGCGCGCCGCGGCTCGGGTCCGATGTCGCTGGAGGGGAACTTGGGCTACGCGCTCGGGATCACGGCCGCCGAGTTCGCGGTCATGCTCGGCCTGCTGATGGGGCTGATCGCCCCGCTCATGGTCTGGGTCGAGCGCCGGATGTGCGCGATGATCCAGGACCGGCCGGGGCCCAACCGGCTGGGGCCGTTCGGCCTCTTCCAGCCGCTCGCCGACGTCTTCAAGTTCTTCTTCAAGGAGGACCTGACCCCGGCCGCGGTCGACCGCCCGCTCTACCTGATGGCGCCGGCGCTCGCGCTCCTGCCGGCGCTGACCACGTTCGTGGTCATCCCGTTCGCCCCACCGTCGGAGTTCAACGGCCGCGCGGTCGACTTCACGGTCGCCGGCACCGAGGCGGGGGTGCTGCTCTTCCTCGCGCTCGCGAGCCTCGGCGTCTACTCGCTGGTCGTCGCCGGCTACGCCTCGAACAACAAGTTCTCGCTCCTGGGCGGCATCCGCGCCTCGGCGCAGCTCATCAGCTACGAGCTGGCGCTCACCCTGACCGTGCTCGCGGTCGTGCTGCCGGTCGGCTCGTTCAACCTCCAGGACGTGGTCGCCTGGCAGCGCGAGCACGTGTGGATGGTCGTGCCCCAGGCGCTCGGCTTCCTGGTCTTCCTGGTCGCCGCGTTCGCCGAGACCAACCGCCTGCCGTTCGACCTGCCGGAGGCGGAGTCGGAGCTGGTCGCGGGGTTCCACACCGAGTACAGCGCGTTCCGCTTCGCCTCCTTCTTCACCGCCGAGTACGTCAACATGGCGACGCTGTCGGCGCTCGCCGCCACGCTCTACTTCGGCGGCTGGAGCATCCCGTTCGTCGATCCGCCCGCGACCTGGTGGCTGGCCGCGATCTACGGCGTTACGGGGCTCTTCGGCAAGGTCGCGGTGTTCTTGCTCTTCTTCGTCTGGGTGCGCTGGAGCTTCCCGCGCTTCCGCTACGACCAGCTCATGCGCCTGGGGTGGAAGGTGCTGCTGCCGCTCGCCCTGGTCAACCTCGTCGGCGTGGCGGCGATGACCCTCGCCGGGTGGCTGGGATGAGGAGCTGAGATGGAGCTGGCCGTCTTCCTCCTCTTCGCGGCGCTCGCGCTCGGCTCGGCGCTGGTGGTGGTCACCCACCGCAACCCGGTCTACTCGACGATGAGCCTGGTCGTCACCCTGGTCTCGCTCGCGGTGCTGTTCGTGCTCCTCGGCGCGCCGTTCATCGCCGCGCTCCAGGTCCTGATCTACACCGGCGCGATCGTGGTGCTGTTCCTGTTCGTCATCATGCTGCTCAACATCGGGCGCGAGGAGACCGGCCCGAGCTCGAAGCTCTCGAAGCTCCCGGCGCTCGCCGCGGCGGCGATCTTCGGCGGCATGGTCGCGCTCTACTCCTGGCGCGCCTTCCGCGACGACGCGCTGGCGCCTCTGAGCGAGGAGTTCGTCTCGCTCTCCCGGCTCGCCGGCGAGCTGTTCGACCGTTATCTCCTGGTCTTCGAGCTGGTCGGCCTGCTGCTCCTGGTGGCGGTGATCGCCGCCACCGTGCTCGCGCGGCGGCCGCGGCCCGGGGAGTTCGAGAGCGCCGAGGCGCCGCCGCCGGCGAACGAGCCGGGCGCGCCCGGGGAGGCCGCGCCGTGACCGTGCCGGTCTCCTGGTACCTGCTGCTCGCCGCGGCGCTGTTCGCGATCGGCGCCGCCGGGGCGTTGACCCGGCGCAACGGCATCACGATCTTCCTCTCGATCGAGCTGATGCTCAACTCGGCGAACCTGACCCTGGTCGCCTACTCGCGCCTCCTCGAGCAGCACACCGGCCAGCTCGTGGTGTTCTTCGTGCTCGCGGTCGCGGCGGCCGAGGCCGCGGTCGGGCTCGCCTTGTTCATCGCCGTCTACCGCCACCGGCGGACGATCGACCTCGACCGCATCAACCTGATGCGCTGGTAGCGATCCGCCGAAACCGCCATGTACGCGACCGACCTCCTCTGGCTGATCCCGCTCCTGCCGTTCGCCGGCTCGGCGGCGCTCGCGCTGGTCGGGCCGCGGGCCCCCAAGGCCGCGGTCAACGCGATCGGCCTCGGCGCGCCGGGGGCGTCGCTCGCGCTCGCGCTCGCGGCGCTCTGCGACTACCTGACGCGCCTGAACCCCGAGCCGTTCCAGCAGGTGCTCTACGCCTGGACCGCGGGCGACCTCGCGCTCGACGTCGCGTTCCTGCTCGACCCGCTGTCGGCGGTGATGATGTTCGTGGTCACGTTCGTCGGCTTCCTGATCCACGTCTACTCGGTCGGCTACATGGGGCACGAGGCCGGGTACCAGCGCTACTTCGCCTACCTCAACCTGTTCATGGGGGCGATGCTGCTGCTGGTCCTCGGCAGCAACTTCCTGGTCATGTTCGTCGGCTGGGAGGGGGTCGGGCTCTGCTCCTATCTGCTGATCGGCTTCTACTTCAAAGAGGGGTGGTGCGCGGACGCCGGGCGCAAGGCGTTCGTGGTCAACCGGATCGGCGATTTCGGCTTCCTGGTCGGCCTGTTCGCGCTGTTCGCCGCGTTCGGGACGCTCGACTTCCGGACCATCTTCGAGCGCGTCGCCGCCGACCCCTCGCTGGTCACCGGCGAGTACGCGCTCGGGCTCTCGCTCGCCGGCTTCGTCGCGCTCTGCCTCTTCATCGGCGCCACCGGCAAGAGCGCCCAGATCCCGCTCCACGTCTGGCTGCCCGACGCGATGGCCGGCCCGACCCCGGTCTCGGCGCTGATCCACGCCGCGACCATGGTCACCGCCGGCGTCTACATGGTCGCGCGCACCAACGTCCTCTACCAGCTCGCCGGCGAGATCTCGCTCCTGGTCGCCGCGGTCGGCGCGGTGACCGCGATCTTCGCCGCGACCATCGGCCTGGCGCAGAACGACATCAAGAAGGTGCTCGCCTACTCGACGGTGTCGCAGCTCGGCTACATGTTCCTCGCCGCCGGGCTCGGCGCGTACTCGGCGGCGATCTTCCACCTGATGACGCACGCGTTCTTTAAGGCGCTGCTCTTCCTCGGCTCGGGCTCGGTGATCCACGCCATGGGCGGCGAGCAGGACATGCGCAGGATGGGCGGGCTCGCCAGGCACCTGCCGATCACCCGCTGGACGTTCTGGATCGGCTGCATGGCGATCTCCGGCATCCCGCTCTTCTCGGGCTTCTTCTCGAAGGACGAGATCCTCGCCGCGGCGGCCGGGAGCGGCCACTGGCTGCTGTGGGGGATCGGCTTTTTGACCGCCGGCCTGACCGCCTGCTACATGTTCCGCGCCTACCGGCTGACCTTCCTGGGCGAGTTCCGCGGCAGCGAGGAGCAGCGGCACCACCTCCACGAGTCGCCGCCGGTGATGACCGTGCCGCTCGCGATCCTGGCGGCCGGCGCCGCCACCGCCGGGCTGGTCGGCATCCCGGCGATGCTCGGGGAGAAGGTCTTCGGCCGCGACGTCAACTGGTTCCACCACCTGCTCGAGCCGGTGGTCGCGGCGCACCCGGCGGGCTTCCTCGCCCACGCGCACCACCTCTCCCTCGGCGCCGAGGTCGGGCTGATGGCGCTCTCGGTCGCGATCGCGGCCGCCGGCATCCTGCTCGCCCGCTCGCTGTTCCGGACCGCCGAGCCGCTCGCGGGCGACGCTCGGATCGCCGCCGCGCTCGGCGGCTACTACCGCCTGCTCGCCGACAAGTACCGCATCGACGAGCTGTACGACCGCGCCGTGGTGCGGCCGCTGGCGGCGCTGGCGCGGGCGTTCTGGAAGGCGGTCGACGGCTTCGTGATCGACGGCCTGCTCCACACCTCGGCGTTCCTCACCGCGCTGACCGGCGACCTCGGGCGCTTCACCACCACCGGCAACGCCCGCCACTACGTCCTCTACTTCCTGGTCGGCCTGATCGTGCTGTTCTGGTGGGTGGTCTCGTAAGAGGCGCGCGCGCGATGGCCGACTTCCTCCAGCTCCTGCTCGGCAACACGTTGACCCGGCTGGTCTTCTTTCCCGCGGTCGCCTGCCTGCCGCTGGCCTTCTTCCGCCGCGGCGCCGACCGCGCGGTCAAGGCCTACGCGCTCGCGGTCTCGGTCGTCGAGCTGGCGTTCGGCGCCGGGCTGATCTGGAGCCACTGGGGCGGCGGGGAGGGCTTCGCGCTCGTCCGCGACGGCGGCGGGCCGCTGCCCTGGATCCCGTCGTTCGGGATCGGCTACGACCTGGTGATGGACGGCATCTCGATGCCGCTCGTCGCGCTCACCGTGCTGCTGCTGCCGCTGGTCTTCCTCGGCACCTGGAGCGGCGTCGAGCGCCAGTGGAAGGGCTACGCGGCGTCGATGCTGCTCTTGACCACCGGCATGCTCGGCGCCCTGGTCGCGTTCGACATGTTCCTGTTCTACGTCTTCTGGGAGGTCATGCTGGTGCCGATGTATCTCATCATCGGCATCTGGGGCGGCGAGCGCAGGATCTACGCCGCGGTCAAGTTCTTCCTCTTCACCATGGCGGGGAGCCTCCTGATGCTGCTCGCCATCCTCTGGCTGGCCTGGACCTACCGCGACCTCGCCGGCGCCTGGAGCTTCCACTACGCGGACCTCCTGCGGCTCGACTTCCCGCTGCGCGAGCAGCTCTGGCTGTTCGCGGCGTTCGCGCTCGCGTTCGCGATCAAGGTGCCGATGTTCCCGTTCCACACCTGGCTGCCCGACGCCCACGTCGAGGCGCCGACCGGCGGCTCGGTGATCCTCGCCGGCGTGCTGCTCAAGCTCGGCACCTACGGCTTCCTGCGCTTCGCGCTGCCGCTCTTCCCGCACGCCTCCGACGCCGCACGGCCGCTGATCGCGGCGCTCGCGCTCGTCGGCATCCTCTACGGCGCGCTCGTCGCCTGGGCGCAGACCGACATGAAGAAGCTGGTCGCCTACTCCTCGATCGCGCACCTCGGCTTCGTCATGCTCGGGCTGGTCGCGCTCGATCTCGTGGCGTGGCAGGGGGCGCTGATCCAGATGGTCAACCACGGGCTGTCGACCGGGGCGCTCTTCTTCCTCGTCGGCATGCTCTACGAGCGCCGGCACACCAAGCAGTTCGCGGACTTCTCGGGGCTCGCCGCGGTGATGCCCTGGTTCGCGTTCTTCCTCGTCTTCTCCGCGCTCGCCTCGGTCGGGCTGCCGGCCTTGAACGGCTTCGTCGGCGAGTTCCTGATCCTGGTCGGCTCCTACCGCACGCTCGGCTGGTGGGCGGTGGCGGCGGCGTTCGGGGTCGTGCTCGCCGCGGTCTATCTCCTCAAGCTGGTGCGCGAGTCGGTGTGGGGGCCGCTCGACCGCGACGAGAACCGGGCGCTCACCGACCTCGGCGCGCGCGAGATCCTGACCCTGGCGCCGCTCGCGGCGCTGATGCTCGCGATCGGCGTGGCGCCGCAGCCGTTCCTCGCCCCGAGCGAGCGCGACCTCGCGCGCGTCCTCGGCGACTATCGGGCGCGGCTCGAGACGCCGGCGCCGGAAGGCGGGCCGGTGCTGCGCGCCGCCGACGCGCCGGCCGGGGCCGCCGAGCCGGCCG
>CAZNIX010000306.1:0-6095 GCA_964573125.1 uncultured Thermoanaerobaculia bacterium | reverse complement strand
CGGCGCCTGCGCCACCGCCGGCGCGGGGGGCACCGTCGGCGCTGCCGGCGCGCCCCCGGCGCGCGCCACCTGGCGGGCGAGCGGCGGCAGCGCACCGTCCAGCTCGTAGGCGCCGGGGCGGTGGAGGTCGTAGATCACGATCGCGTCGGCGGCGTGGTCGGCGGCCGGGTCGGCGGCGCGGGCGATCGCGATCGCGCGGTCGCGGGCGTTGTCGTCCGGGCGGTACTCCTCCCAGCGCGCGAAGTGCTCGGCCGCCTTCTCCGGCTCGCCGAGCTGGCGGTAGGCGAGGTTGAGGTTCCAGTGCGCGGGCACGTTCTCGGGGTCGAGAGCCGCCGCGCGCTCGAACCAGCCGATCGCCTCGCGCAGCAGCTCCTCGCGCCGCGCCCGCCCGGCCTCGCCGCGCTCGAGCTTGGCGCGCTCGACCAGGGTCTGCCCCAGCTCGACCAGCAGCCGGTAGTCCTTGCTGAAGTCGAATCCGCGGGCGCGGGTCTCGGCGTCGTCGGCTTCGACGATCGAGCGGAAGGAGGCGATCGCCTCGTCGAGGTAGCCGTTCTGCTTGTCGACCACGCCGGAGAACCATGCGACCGACCACGGCGGGGCCGGCGGATCGAACGCCGCCGCGCGCGAGAGCGCGGCGATCGCCTGGTCGCGCACCGTCCCCTGGGCGATGTAGACGCGCGCGAGGTTGAGCGGCCCGTCGGGCCGGCCGAGCGCCTCGACGCGCGCGAACGCCTCCTCGGCACCGCGCAGCTCGCCCGGCGACTTGCCCGCCTTGCGCAGGAGCCCGATGCCGTAGTCGTTCCAGCGCTGCCACGCGGGCTCGGGCGGCGGCGCGCTCCCCGCCGCGGCGGCGACCGCGGGCGCGCCGGCGAGCGGGAAGACCACCCGGTCGGTGGCCAGGGTCAGGACCGGCAGGTCGTTGACGTAGGTCTCGGGCGGGACCCCCATCTCCTGCTCGTGGACGAGCCGCATGTACTCGGTGTCGAACTTCCGGTAGCGCAGCTCGGCCTCGACGGTCACCGGCCCGGGCGTGCCCGGCGGCACCACCAGCCGGTAGTGGAGCGCGTCGGCGGCGCCGGGCGGGATCTGGTGGTTGTAGAGCGGGACGAAGATGTCCTGCGGGTTGCGCCGGTTGATCCGGTTGCCCTCGCGGTCGAGCATGTAGACGTTGACGAAGTGCGACCAGCGATCGACCTCGCGATCCGGCCCGTAGCCGCCGGACATCCCGATCCGCCGGCCGGCGCCGTCGGTCGCCGCCAGCCGCACCCAGACCTCGTTGCTGTCGACCGTGCCCTGCGTGAACTCGTGCCCCATGCCGACCGTGCGCACCACGGTCTCGACCAGGTAGGGCTCGCCCGGCACCAGCGCCGGCACCTCCGGGCGCAGCGGCGCGATCAGCTCGCCGTCGACCGTGCCGCCGAGGCGCAGGCCGAAGAGGTCGATGCGCATGACCCCCTCGTTGAACTTGCGGTGGGCCTCGACCACCATGTCCTTTTCCGGCAGGTCGACCAGGTGGGCGACGCCGGTGTTCGCGGCCGGGAACAGGTGGTCGTGGACCTTGCGCTGGCCCGAGCCGTCGAAATCTTGCGCGCCGAAATCGTCCGACGGCGCGAGCGGCATGTGACACTCGGCGCAGCGGTCCTTCACCTTGGGCGGGTAGTAGAAGCTGGTGACGCCGAAGCCGGAGACTCCGGAGAGGTGGAACGAGTCGTAGTGGTTCTGCCCGCGCAGGAACTTGTAGTCGTTGAGCTCCGGCGGCAGGTGCACCTTGTGGCAGGTGCTGCAGAACTCGGTCGTGCGGTGGAACGGCTTCAAGAACGTCTTCTTGTGGAAGTCGGGCTTGGACTTGACGAGCTGGCGGTTGACCCACTTGAGCGTGGCGTTCTCACTGAACGCGAACGGGTAGTGGTGGGGCTCGTCGATCGTGTAGTCGGCGTTGCCGCGCACGCTGTTGATATGGGTGATCGCGTGGCAGGTGGTGCAGGAGAGCCCGGCCTTGGCGGTCGGGTGGTTCTCCATGTCGAACTCCGGGTCGTCGAACGCGCCGGAGAAGAACGGCACCGTGTCGTGGCAGCCCGCGCACCAGCGCGACCTCCGGACGTCGCCCTGGCGCCGCATCGAGAACTCCCGGGTCTCCCGGACGGCGAACAGATACGCCGGGTTGTTGAACGAGCTGAACTTGTGGGCGCTGACCGAGAAGCGCTCGTGGATGTCGCCGTGGCACTCCTGGCAGTAGGAGTCGTACTGGAGCACCCGGGCGGGGATGAAGTCCCCGGTCGAGGTGCGCGCGAGCGAGGGGAAGAAGTACTTCTCCCCCTCCTTCGGCCCCTCGACGTTCCAGCGCCGCGGGTCCTGGGCGTGGAGCACGAGCATCGCCACCGCGAAGACGCCGGCGACCGCCGCCCAGCGCAGCCCGACCCGCCAGCGGATGCGCTTGCCGGCCAGCCGGTGGAGCACGAACAGCCAGGCCGCGACCACCGGCGTCGCGACGTGCAGCCAGTACGCGGTCGAGCGCACCACCGGGTCCCGGACCTCGATCACCCCCTCGATGCGGGTGAGCACGAACCCACTCGCGAGCAGCACGAGCGCGGTCGAGAACAACGCGTAGCCGACGCGCACCGCCCGGCGGTTCGGCCGGTGGCGCGCGTTCTTGAAGTGCAGGACGCCGAAGACGACCACCGGCAGCACGATCGCCAGCCCGAGCACGAGGTGGAGCAGGAACATCACCAGGTAGAACCAGTCCTGGTACGTCCTCCCGGTCGCCGCCTCGAGCGCGCGCACGCTCACCAGGTAGATCGAGTTGACCCCGAGCACCGCGAAGAGGCCGAAGACCACGGCGAGCAGCTTCTTCAGCCGCGGCCCGACCGCGGGCACGTAGCGGCGGCGTCCGGGAGGAGCGTCCGGGGTCGGTGCGGGGGGGGTCGAATCCTGGGGTTGGTCGCTCATCGGCGGTCCTGCGCGTCGATCGCGGTCATCGAGAGGTGGTCCTACGCCAGGGCGAGAAAGCCCATGCCTTTACGCAAGGGCGATGCCGACGCCCTGCCCTTCGCGCCCCCTCGCAACTCCCTGGCTTTCCAAGCCAACCGCCCGCAACTCGGCGACCACACCCCATAGAATCCCCGGGCAACTCATAGACTCCACGAGATCCTACTCCGACGGGCGGGCGGGGGATCCCCTCCCCAGCGTGGGGAGGGTGGGCAGGGCCGGGGGGGGGGGGGGGGCCCCCGGGGACGCCAGCCGCCGCGCTCAACGAACCGTTCCGGAAGAGCGAGGCGGAAGTGCGCGGCGGCTGACGAGCGGTGCGCCGTCCGCTACTCGCACCCTACAAGCGCACCGCGTGCCCCGGGGGCGGCGCTCCTCACCCCGGCCCGGGGGGGTGGCGGTCCGTGCGCACCGCGTGCCCCGGGGGCGGCGCTCCTCCGTCCGGCCCGGGGGGTGGTGGCGGTCGCCTACACCCGCATCAACACCGCCCCCCAGTGCAACCCCGCCCCGAGCGCCGCGAACGCGACCAGCGCGCCCGCCGGCGCCTTGCCCTCCGTGCGCGCCTCGTGGAACGCCAGCGGCAGCGTCGCCGAGGTCGTGTTGCCGTAGCGCTGGATGTTGTTGTAGACCTTCGCGTCGGGCAGCCCGATCGCCTTCTGCGCCGCCTCGTTGATCCGCAGGTTGGCCTGGTGCATGACCAGGAGGTCGAGGTCGTCGATCCCGTAGCCGCAGCGCGCGAGCACCTCGAGCGTCGCCTCCGGCATGCGGGTCACCGCCAGCCGGAACACCTTCCTGCCGTCCATCACCGGCACCGTCTCGCCGGCGGCGATCATCTCGGCCGTGACCCACGGCCGGCGCGCCGAGCCGGCGCCCGGGACGTAGAGGATCTCCTTGTCCCCGCCGTCGCCGTAGAGCGCGCAGGCGAGGATGCCGCGGCCCGGGTCGTAGTCCGCCTCGCCCGGCGCCGAGGCGCGGAAGACCATCGCCCCGGCGGCGTCGCCGAACAGCACCACGAGGTGGCGCCAGCGCGAGTTGGCGGCGAAGTCCTCGGCCGGGAGCGGTCCGGGATCGCGCCCCTCGAGCACGTCCCAGGTGCGCGCGGTGAACGGGTAGAGCGCGGTGTGGACGTCGGAGCCGACCAGGAGCACGGTGCGCGCGACCCCGCCGCGCACCAGGGCGTCGACCACCTGCAGGCCGTAGGCGAAGCCGGCGCACTGCTGGCGGATGTCGAGCGCCGGCAGCGGGGCGATCCCGAGGCGCTGCTGGATCAGCGTGCCGCTGCCCGGGAAGTAGTGGTCCGGGGTCATCGTCGCGCACACCACGTAGTCGACCTCGCCGGGCTCGACGCCGGCGTCGGCGAGCGCCGCGCGCGCGGCCTCGGCGCCGAGGTCGGCCGAGCCGACCCCGGCCTCGACCCAGCGCCTACTCACGACGCCGCTGCGCTCGCGGATCCAGTCGTCGCTGGTGTCGAGGATGCGCGAGAGGGTGTGGTTGTCGACCGCGCGCGGCGGCACCGCGATGCCGGTGCCGGCGAGCACCGCCCGGACCTCGCTCATCTCTCGCGTCCTCTCCGACGGCTCAGAAGCGGTCGATCCGCGGCAGGCCCCCCCGGCGGTCCTCCAGCGAGCGCGGGGTGTAGAAGGTGGTGACGTCCCGGCGCTTGATGAAGCGGTAGGTCTGCGCCGGCCGCTCGCCCGAGAGCCCGGGCTCGGCGCCGGCGGGGTAGAACCAGACCTCGACCGGCGGATCGTCGGGGTGCGGCGAGATCTCGTAGTCGCTCTTCTCGGGCGCGCCGAACAGGATGTAGATCGTGCCGCGGTCGGTCCGGCGGCCGCTGTAGCCCGACTCGCCGAAGCGGCGGTCGGCCTCCGCGGCGCGCTCCTCGAAGCTCGTGCGCAGCGGGTTGTCGGGGCGCGCCGGCGCCGGGTCGCGCCGCTCCCAGAACGCCTCGATGTACGCCGCGGCCGCGGCGTCGTCGCGCAGCGCGAGATAGGCGTCCATCTCCTCGGCGGTGGCCATGCGCACGATCGGCCCGACCAGCCACTGCGAGTAGGCGGGCCCGAGGAACGGGTTGATCGCCTCGGTGCCGGCGCCGCGGGTCTGGACCGTGCCGCCGCAGCCGGCCGCGGCAGCGACCGCGAGGAAGATCATCGCGGCGAGAACCGCGCGACGAGCCCCGGAAGGGCTCGCCGCCTCAACGCCGGCGTAGCAGATCAAGGAACTCCTCCCGCACCTTGCGGTCGTGGAAGCAGCCGCGGATCGCCGAGGTGGTGGTCAGGGCGCCGGGCTTTTTGACCCCGCGCATCTCGACGCACAGGTGGCGGGCGTCGATCACGATCATCACCCCCTTGGGCTGGAGCTTGTCGACCAGGAAGTTGGCCGCCTGCTCGGTCAGCCGCTCCTGGAGCTGCGGCCGTTTGGCGTAGAACTCGAGCACGCGCGCGAACTTCGACAGCCCGAGGATGCGCTCCTCGGGGATGTAGGCGATGTGGGCGTGGCCGTAGAACGGCACCAGGTGGTGGGCGCACAGCGAGTAGAACGGGATGTCCCGCTCCATCACCATGTGCTCGTAGCCCTCCTCGTTGGGGAAGGTCGTGACCTCCGGCTCGGCGCCCTCCTCGAGGCCGTGGAACATCTCGAGGTAGAGCTTGGCCACCCGGCGGTCGGTGTCGCGCAGGTTGGGGTCGTCGAGGTCGAGCGCCAGCTCGCCGAGGATCCCCCGCACGTGGTGCGCGATCGCCGCGATCCGCGGGTCCTCGCCGGGCACCTCCCGCGGCGCCGGCTCGGCGGCGGAGACGCGGTAGAGGGCCTTGGGCTCGGTGGTCACGCGATCTCCCCGGCGCACGCCGGAACGCGCATCTTACACCCCCCGCCGGGCCTGCGCGATCAGGTGCCCGGCTTCGGGCAGGATCAGCTCCCGCATCGCCAGCTCGACCGCCGCCGGCGACCCCGGCAGCCAGAACACGGCCTTCCCGGCCATCACCCCCGCCCCGGCCCGGCTGAGCATCGCCGCCGCGCCCACCTCGGCGAACGAGAGCTGCCGGAACAGCTCCCCGAACCCCTCCAACCGCCGCTCCACCAACCCCCCCACCGCCTCCGGCGTCACGTCGTCG
>CAZNIX010000305.1:0-6100 GCA_964573125.1 uncultured Thermoanaerobaculia bacterium | reverse complement strand
GGCGCCGCGGACGTGATCGCGCGCGCCCGCGCGCGGCGGACCGGCGGCGACGGCGGCGGCGAGCAGCCCGGCGCGGTCGTGCTCGCCCCCGAGGCGGTGGCGCGGCTGCTCGAGCTGCTCAACCACCACGCGCTCTCGGCGCGCTCGTTCCACGACCGCCGGTCGCCCCTGCTCGGCGCGGTCGGGGCGCCGGTCTTCGATCCCGCGCTCACCCTCGAAGACCGGCCGGACGGTCCCGAGGGGCTCCCCTTCCCGTTCGACTTCTTCGGCGCCGCCAAGGAGCGGCTGGCGCTGGTCGAGCGCGGCGTGCTGCGCACCCCGGCGGCGGACTCGGCGCTCGCGCCGGAGCTGGCGCTGCCCGTGGTCCACCTCGCGGTCGGCCCCGACGACGCCCGCACCGGCAACCTCTTCCTCGCCCCGGGCGACCTCGACCAGGACGGCCTGCTCGCCGCGGCCGGCGACGGCGTCTGGATCGGCCGGCTCGACCGGGTGCACTGCTTCGACCCCGCCACGCTCGGCTTCCGCGCGCTCGCACGCGGCCGGCGCGCGATCCGCGACGGCGCGCTCGGCCCGGCGCTCCCCGACCGGCCGTGGGAGGCGAGCCTGCTCCGCCTGCTCTCCCGCGTCGTCGGCGTCGGTCGCGACCCGGTCGCCCTCGCCGCCGGCGACGGCGTGCTCGAGGCGGTGGTCGCGCCGGCGCTCGCGCTGCCCGGTCCGGCGTGACGGCGGGTCGGCCCGGGCCCGATGGCGTCGGCTCGATCGCCTGCTGCCTTGACTTCTGGCCTTGACTTCTGGCCTTGACTACCTTGACTTGACCGCCTTGACTCGGTAGGCTCGCTCGCGCCATGTTGGGCGCGCTGTCCGGGGGCTTGTCCGGCCGCTTCGTCGAGCGGGCGACCGCGGCGTTCCGCCGGCGCCTGACCGAGCTGGTCGAGAGCGCCGGCCTGCCGCGCGAGGAGCCCGAGGCGCTGGGCGAGCGCGCCGGCCTGGCGGCGGCGGCGAGCGCGCTGTGGACGGACCACGCGGGTCCGTTCCTCGACACCGAAGGGGTGTCCGCGCTGCTCGACGGCGTGAGCAAGCAGGCGGTCTCGCAGCGGGTGCGCGGCCGGCGGCTGCTGGCGCTCCAGACCGGCTCCGGCCGGCTGGTTTATCCGCTCTGGCAGTTCCACGACGGCACGCCGCTGCCGGGCCTCGCCGAGGTTCTCGCCACCGCGGGCTACGACCCCGGCCGACCGGTGACGGGCTGGACGGTGGCCTCCTGGCTCGCCACCGACGACCCCGACCTGGGCGGCGCACCGCGCGCCCTGCTCGCCGCCGGGCGTCTCGAGCCGGTGCTCGCCGCCGCCCGCGACGTGCGGGACGAGTCGGGCGCCGACGAGCGGGCGGCGGGCGAGGAGGCGGCCTGACCGGTTCCGGGCTCGCCTGGCCGCCGGCGGACCCGGCGGCGCTCGCCGGCTTCCCGACCACCCGCCGGCTCCCCCGCCGCCTCCACCGGCTGTCCGAGCATCAAGGGCCCTGGTGGTACTCGTCGCTGCCCCGGGGTGGCGGCCGCTTCGACCTGCCGGCGCCGGAGGGCACCTGCTACCTGGCGGACGACCTCGACGCCGCCCTGGGCGAGAAGCTCCTGCGCCGGCCGAAGAAGCTGGTGCCGGCGCAGCTCCTGCGTGAGCTGCTCCACGCCGTGGTCACGGTCGCGAGCGCGCCCGAGCTGGCCGACCTGACGGCGAAGCAGGCGACGGGCTGGGGCGTCAACGCCGAGATCCACGCGTCACTCGACTACGCCAAGCCCCGGGCCTGGGCCGAACGGCTGCGTGCCGCCGGCGCCGCCGGCCTGCGCTACGCCGCGCGCAGCGATCCGGCCGTGCGCGGCCGCGCGGTGGCGCTGTTCGGCGCCGCCGGCCGCCACGCCCGGGCGCCCGCCGGCATGCGCACCGAGGTCTCGCCCCTCGATCCTGATCGCGCCCGCACGCTGCTCGAGGCCCGCGGCGTCCTCGTGGTGCCGATCCCGGTCGAGGTGACCACCCTCTCCCCGCCTCACCTCCAACCTCGCGGCAAGCGGTAAGATCCGCGACCGCGAGAACCTGCAACCGACCATTCCAAGGGAGGCGCACGATGGCGAGCTCGGATCTGACCGCGGAGCTGCAGGCGACCGTCACCGCCCCGACTTTCGGCTTCACTTCGCTGGTCGAGCCCGCCTCGGCGGTCGACCCCTCGGGCTTTCCGCCCGGCTACGACGCGGCGATGGGCTACCTGCTCGCCCAGTGCTGCCAGCTCACCTACGTCCAGTACCAGCGCGACCCGACCTCGGCGCCGCCGCCGTTCACGCCCGCGGAGCTGGCCGCGGCGCTCACCGCGCTCGGCCCCGGGGTCACCTACCAGCAAGTCGGGCCCGGCTTCACGTCGTCCGAGAAGCAACGGCTCGGCGCGTCGCTCTCCGACGAGACCAAGTTCGCGACCGTCCCGTTCGGCTTCGCGCTCCAGGCGGCGCGGGGCGGCAAGCCGGCGTTCAACGTCCTCGCGTTCCGCGGCACCCAGAGCCTCGACGAGTGGATCAACGACGTGGAAGCCCTGCCGACGAGCTTCGCCCTCGACACCTCGACCCCTCGGCCGGGCCACGTCCACCTCGGCTTCTACGAGCAGTACACCGCCGGCACCGGCGGCGCCTCGCCGTCGTCCGGCGACCCGCGGCCCGCCGGCTCGCTCGCCGCCCAGGTGGCGGCGGCGCTGCCGGCGCTCGCGACCGCCGCCGGCGGGGCGAAGCTCCCGCTCTGGATCACCGGCCACAGCCTGGGGGCGGCGCTCGCGATCCTGTGCGCGATGGACGTCGCGGTCAACTTCGCGGACCAGGTCGCGGGCGGCGGCTCCGGGCTCACCATGCTCAACTTTGCGAGCCCGCGGGTTTCGGCCGGGACCGTCGTCGACGGCATCACCGTGTTCGACGTCCAACGGTTCGTCGACAATTACCAGGCGCGGGTGCCCGCGACCTACCGCGTGGTCAACGCCGCCGACCTGGTACCGATCTTTCCGCCGCCCTCGACCACGATCTCGAAGATCAAGACCAGCCTGCTCTTCGCCCACGTCACCGCCGACCCGCTGACCTACTGCGCGCAGCTCCAGACCGTCGGCAACAACCACTCGCTCGCCGACAACTACCTGCCGTACGCGCAGGCGGCGGCGGGCGGGTTCGGGAGCTGAGCGGGGGGCGTCCCGTTCGAGCCCTCAGCCCCGGTCCTCGAAGCCGCCGCGGTACAGCTCGTCGACCGCGAGGCCGGCCGCGATCGCTTCGAGCGCGACCGTCTCGCCCGGGCCCGCGGCGAGCTCGGTCCAGCCGTCGGCCCGGCGCCGCACCACCGTCACGCGCGGCTCGCGGTGGGAGACGATCACGACCTCGCGGAGGCTGGGCAGGCTCCGGTAGTGGCGGAGCTTTTCGCCGCGGTCGTAGTCCTCGGTCGAGGGGCTCGTCACCTCGACGAGCAGGAGCGGGTTGACCACGGCGAGCGGGTCGTCGTCCGCGCGCCGCGTGGGGCCGCAGACCACCGCCGCGTCCGGATAGGTCGAGAGTCCGGTCGCCGGGATGCGAACCCGCAGGTCCGAGGTGAAGATGCGGCATCCCGGCGGGAGCCGGGGGCCGAGCAGGGCGATCGCCGCGGCCGCCAGCGCCGCGCGGTCGGGCGAGCCCCCCGCCATCGCGTAGATCTCGCCGTCGAGGTACTCGTGGCGCACCGAGCTGCCCGCCTCGAGAGCGAGGTATTCCGCGTACGCGTGGTGCACCCGGCGGGCGGTGGTCGGCATTGCCGCAAGTCTAGCAGCGGCGGGCCGGCCACCGACGCTGGTGGCGGACAGATCCGCCCGCCCGAGGCGGTCCGCGGTGGTCGCCCCGCTGGATCAGCGACTGTTTTCCAACGAAGACGTGTCGACGCTGGTAAGACTGAGCACTTCTGCTGTAAGATGCATGATCTGCCGACGAACTTCGACCCACGACAGGAGGAACCCGGACATGAGCGCGAAAGCCGCCGCGAGCAGACCGACCGCGAGCGCCGCCGCCGACGCACCGGCCGCCCTCGAACAGCGCTTCGCCGACGCCTACCTCGGCTACCAGCGGGCGCTCCAGGACGCCGGCGTCGAGGCGGAGCGGCGGCTCGGGCGCGGCCACCGCGACTATCTCGCCTCGCTGGAGAAGATCCAACTCGAGGCCGCCAAGCGGGAGCAGGAGGCCTACGCGCGCTACGGCCAGACGCTGGAGAAGACGGCGCGCAGCGAGGCCCCGGCGCAGGACGCGGCCAATGCGCTGGGCGAGTTCCTGCAGGAGGTCCAGCGCTCCCGCGAGACGGCGGCCGGGGAGCTCCAGGCCGCGGCCCAGTCCTGGGGCGCGACGCAGCAGGAGTGCGGAGCGGCGCTCCAGGAGCGGCGCGCGGAGTGCTTCCGCCGGTTCCTGGAAACCACCCGCGAGGCGTGGGCGAGCGCGCCGCCGGCCGAGCTCGACGCGCGCTCGCTGGCCGCGATCGGCCAGACGCTCATGGCCGCCGCCTGCGCCTCCTGATCCGCGCTCTCGACCGGCGGGCGACTCCGGTGGTGGCGGCGACGCAGGGGCGGTCGGGCGCCGGGTCCGCGCCGGGCCGGCGGCGGCGCGGGCCCGCGGCGGGACGGCGACGGGGGGGAGAGGGATGGGCGTGAAGGTGCTGCTCGTCGACCGCTCCGGGAGGGGGCACGCGTTCGCGGACCTCTTCACCCGCACCCACCCGTCGGTCACCGTCTACTACGCCCCGGGCAGCCCCGGGATCACCACCGAGCGCGTCGTCCCGCTCCCCGAGCTGTCGCTCGCCGAACCCCAGGGCCTGGTCGAGCTCGCGCTCCGCCGCCGGGTCGACTTCGTCCTCGTCTCCCACACCAACGCTCTGGTCGGCGGGGTCGCCGACCTCTTCCGCCGCCACGGCCTCCCGGTGATCGGCCCCGGCGAGCGCGCGAGCCGGCTCGAGGCGAGCAAGATCGACACCAAGGAGCTGTGCGCGCGGCACGGCATCCCGGTCGCGGAGTTCGCCGCCTTCGACGACCGCGACCGGGCGATCGACTACGCGCGCCGCGCCCCCTACGCCGTGGTCGTCAAGGCGGACGGCCTGTGCGCCGGCAACGGCAGCTTCGTGTGCGACGGCCCGGAAGACGCCGTGCGGGCGATCGAGCTGCTGATGTCCGGCCGGCAGTGCGGCGCCGCCGGCGCGCGCGTCCTGATCGAGCGCCGCCTCTACGGCATCGAGGTCTCGTTCTTCGCCCTGCTCGACGGCCGGAGCTTCCTCCTGCTGCCGATGGCGTTCGACTACCCGAAGTCCGACGACGGCGACCGCGGCGTGACCTGCGGCGGCATGGGGTCGTTCTCGCCGCATCCGCTCGAGGGCGAGGAGCTGGCGGCGCAGGCGCGCCGGCGGCTGTTCGAGCCCCTGATGGCCCTCCTCGCGGCCGAGGGGATCGACTTCACGGGGGTCGTCTACCTCGGCTGCATGCTGACCGCCGACGGCCTCCACCTGCTCGAGATCAACGTCCGGATGGGCGATCCCGAGGCGCAGGCGGTCCTCCCGCGCGTCGACACCGACTTCGTCGACCTCTGCGAAGCGGTCCTCGGCCGGCGGCTCGCGGGGCGCACGCTCGCCGTCAACGACCTGTCGTTCTGCAACGTCGCGCTCACCCAGGGAGCGACGCGCCAGCGGTCGGGGGGACGGAGCAAGGGCTGGTACGCGGGATGGCCCTACGGGCGCTACGGCAAGGGGTACGCGATCCACGGCCTCGACGACGTCGACCCCGAGGAGTGCCGGCTCTTCTTCGGCGAGGTGTCGGCCCACCCGCAGAAGGGCCTGGTCACCGACGGCGGCCGGGTGCTCCATGTCGCCGGCTACGGCGCCGACCGCGAGCGCGCGGCGGACAACGCCTACCGCAACGCGGCGAAGATCCACTTCGAGGGGGTCCGCTACCGCACCGACGTCGGCCGGCTGATCGCCCGCGGCGGCGTCGAGAACGCCGAGCCGATCGCGCCGCCGCGGCGCGCCGGAGAGCGGCGATGACCCGCGCCGCCGCCGAACCCGAGCCCGCCGTCGCCGACGCCCAGCGGCCG
>CAZNIX010000304.1:0-6100 GCA_964573125.1 uncultured Thermoanaerobaculia bacterium | reverse complement strand
GTGCCGCCGGAGCGTCGGGCGCGTCGCCGGGGCGCGGCGGGGAGTCGCCTCCGGCTCCCGATGCGGCGGCTCGCCGCTCGCCGGCCGCCCCGCCGGCGCCCCGCGGGCCCCAGTCCAGCTCTTGCGGCGGCGGCGGGTAGAGCCGGCGGAGCCAGACCGGCAGCACGAGAGTGGCGCCCATCCACAGCGCGGTCATCACGTTGTCGGCGGCGGCGGCGGCGGCGAACAGGCTGTCGGGGAGCGCCAGCTCGCGCCCGACGGCGGCGAAGTTGAGGCTGCCGCCGGTGTAGGTGCCGGTGAGCACCCCGGCGAGCTTCCAGGCCTCCGGGCGCACCGCCGGGCCGAGCGCGGGGGCGAACGCGACCGTCGCCGCCACGGCGGCCACGAACGTGGCGCCCGAGGCGAGCGCGAACGCGCCGAGCATCCGCCCGCCGGCGGCGCGCAGGTCGCCGAGCCGCACCGCGAGCAGCAGCCAGACCACGGCGAGCGAGGTCACCGGGCCGGCGACCGCGTCGTAGACCGGCGACGCCGCCGGCACCAGCCCGGCGTTGGCGAGCGCCGCGCCGAACGCGATCACCAGGAGGCTCGCCCCGACCTTCCGCGCCCAGCCGAAGCGATGCTCGAGCCAGAGGCCGAGCGCGGTCGCGCCGGCGATCGTGGCGGCGAGCGCGAGCGGCGAGGAGATCATGGTCGTGGGCCGGGGCGGTCGCCGTCCCCGACCACGCCGGCGCTGCCGATCGAGGTGTCGACCAGACCGGTGCGCATCATCCACCAGAAGAGGAGGACGCCGGGCACGGCGGCCAAAGTCGTCAGGGCATAGAAACCGATATAACCGAGGCTCTCGATCAACCGGCCGGCCGTGGTGCCGGTGAGCAGCCGGCCGGCGATGCTCGCGGCCGCCGAGATCAGCGCGTACTGCGAAGCGGTGAAGCGGAGGTTGGTCAGCGCCGAGAAATAGGCGACCACCGCGACCCCGCCGAAGCCGCTGGCGCCGTTCTCGAAGCCGATCGCCGCGGCCATGCCCCAGTTGGTGTGTCCCGCCGCGGCGAGCGCGGAGAAGCTGAGGTTGCTGACCGCCATCAGGATCAGGCCCAGCATCACCGAGCGCTTCATCCCCATGCGGGTGTAGAGGACGCCGCCGGCGAAGATGCCGACGAGAAACGCCCAGAAACCGATGCCGACGTCGTAGAACGCGATCTCGTCGTTGCTGTAGCCCAGGTCGTCGAACAGCAGGCGGAGCGTGAGGTTGGCCAGCGTGTCGCCGATCTTGTGGAGGAGGATGAAAAGGAGAACCAGGAGCGCGCCGTGGCGCCGGAGGAACTCCGCGAAGGGGCCGACGATCGAGGCCGCGACCTGGCGCAGGCCCCGGCGCTCCGCCGGCGCGCGGCGGCGCTCCGGCTCGCCCATGATCAGCGCGGTGATCACCGCCGGGAGCGCCAGGCCGGCGCACGCGAGGTAGGCGGCCTCCCAGCCGAAGCGGGCGGCCACGACGAGCGCGAGCGCACCCGCGCCGGCCGCGCCGATGCGCCAGCCGTACTGCGACATGCCCGAGCCGACGCCGAGCTGGCGGGGCTCCAGGAGCTCGATGCGGTAGCCGTCGATGACGACGTCGAAGGTGGCGCCGGCGACGCCGACCAGGATCGCGGCCTGGGCGGTCCACAGGATGTCGGCCCGGGGGTCCGCGAGCGCGAGGTTGACGACCGCCGCGATCACGACCAGGCCCGCCGCGATCATCCACGAGACGCGCTGCCCGAGCCGCCCGAGGACGGGGATCCGGACGCCGTCGACGACCCACGCCCACAGGAACTTCAGGTTGTAGACCAGGAAGGCGAGCGTGAACGCGGTGACCGTTTTCTTGTCGATGCCGTCCTGCGCCAGGCGCGTGGTCAGCGTCGCGCCGATCATCGCGTAGGGGAAGCCGGAGGAGACGCCGAGGAAGAGCGCGGCCAGCGGCGCGGCCTCGGTGTAGGGGCGGACGCCGGCGGGCAGGCGGTCGCGCCAGTGCCGCAGAGCGGCGGTCGGGTCTCGGTCCATACCCTTGGGGCGCATCGGCGGCGCGGGGCCGGCCCGGGTCAGGCCCGGTACGAGCCGAGCGCCTCGAGCACCTGGTCGATGTCGGCCTCGGTGTGGTCGGCGCAGACCTGGAAGCGGATCTCCTCGCTGCCGCGCGGCACCACCGGGTAGCCGAGGCCGGTCGCGAGCACGCCGTGCTCGCGCAGGTGGGCGACCAGCGCGCGGGTCTTCGCGGTGTCGCGCACCATCAGCGGCACCACGGGGTGCTCGCCCGGGATGACCTCGAAGCCCAGCTCGACCAGCCCCCGCTCGAAGCGGCGGGTGAGCGCGCGCAGGCGGTCGAGGAGAGCGCGGCCGGTCGGGCCGTCGAGCAGGTCGAGCGCCGCGCGCGCCGCGCACGCCTCGCCGGCGGTGATCGGGTTGGAGTAGATGTAGAGCGGCGCGGTCTCGCGCAGGTAGGCGACGACCGCGCGCGGCGCCGTCACGTAGCCGCCGTTGACCCCGAGCGCCTTGCCGAGCGTGGCGACCAGCAGATCGGCGCGGCCGCCGGTCGCCTCCTCGACGCCGCGGCCGGTGGCGCCGAACGCGCCCACCCCGTGCGAGTCGTCGACCACGACCACGACGTTCTCGGCGAAGCGGCCGTCGAAGCGCCGCGCGAGGGCAGCGATGCCGTCGAGCGGCGCGTGGTCGCCGCGCATCGAGAAGATCCCGTCGGTGACCACCAGCGCCCGCCGCGCGCCCCCGGCGGCGGCCTGCTCGAGCGCCGCCTCGAGCCCGCCGAGGTCGTTGTGGGGGTAGACCGCCTTGGCCGCCGGGCGCGCCATCTTGACGGCGTTGATGATGCAGTTGTGGTTCAGCTCGTCGGAGATGACCGCGGTCGTCTCCGAGATCAGCGGCACCAGCACGCCGAGGGTCGTCGCATAGGCCGAGCTGAACAGCATCGCCGCCTCGCGGCCGTGGAACTCGGCGAGCCGCCGCTCGAGGTCGACGTGCGGACGCAGCGTGCCGCTGATGAAGCGCACCGCGCCCGGGCCGGCGCCGTAGCGGCGGGTGCCCTCCTCCTCGGCCGCGATCACCTCGCGGGCGAGCGCGAGGCCGAGGTAGGAGTTGGAGTTCATGCGGACGAAGCGGCGGTTCTCCGCCCCCTCGAGCAAGAAGCGCGGGCCGAGGCCGTGGGCCGCCGGCACGACGCCGGCGACCACCGCCTCCTCGCCCTTGGCGGTGCCCTGGCGTTGGAGGTCTTCGACGTGGCGGGTGAGGACGTCGGTCAGGCGGTCGAGCGGCATCGCGATCCCTCCGTCGGCATCACCCTTTGACCGCGGGCGCGGCGGACCGGGGGCGCCCGCTCGCCGCGCTCATGCGCTCGATCATGTCGGCGGTGAGCGCCGCGAGGTCGTACTCGGGGCGCCAGCCCCAGTCCGCGCGCGCCGCCGAGTCGTCGAGCCGGCGCGGCCAGGAGTCGGCGATCGCCTGGCGCACGGGGTCGATCCGGTAGTCGAGCTCGAACTCCGGCAGATGTTCACGGATCGCGGCCGCCAGCCGCCCGGGGGTCACCTGCATCGCGGTCACGTTGTAGGCGTTGCGGTGGCGGAGCGCCGCGCCGTCGGCCGCCATCAGCTCGATCGCGGCGCGCACCGCGTCGGGCATGTACATCATGTCGAGCTGCGTGTCCGCGGCGAGAAAGCAGGTATAGCGCCCCGCGGCGAGCGCGGCGTGGAAGATCTCGACCGCGTAGTCGGTGGTGCCGCCGCCCGGCGGGTGGGAGTGCGAGATGAGGCCCGGGAAGCGCAGGCCGCGGACGTCGACCCTCCAGCGCCGGTGGTAGTAGTCGCACAGCAGCTCGCCGGCGACCTTGGTGATGCCGTACATCGAGGTCGGGCGCTGGATCGCGACCTGCGGTGTCGGGTCGCGCGGCGAGTCGGGGCCGAAGGCGGCGATCGAGCTGGGGAAAAACAGCGCGCAGCCGTGCGCGCGCGCCACCTCGAGTGCGTTGACCAGACAGTCCATGTTGACCCGGTAGGCGAGCAGCGGCTCGCGCTCGCCCTTGGCCGAGAGCATCGCGGCGAGGTGGTAGACGGTGTCGGCGCGGTGGCGGGCGACCGCGGCGGCGAACGCGTCGGCGTCCAGGCAGTCGAGCAGCGCCGAGGGACCGCCCGGCGGCGGCTCGCGGAGGTCGGTGGCCAGCACCGCCTCCTCGCCGTAGGCGCGGCGCAGCGCCGGCGCCAGTTCGGTGCCGATCTGCCCCCCCGCCCCGGTGATGAGGATCCGCTTCACCGGCGCGGATTATACGGCGCGGGCCGGCTTTCCCCGGGCGGACTGTTCCCGCTCCTTCGACGCGCGACGCGCGGTGGTCGTGTCCCACCCCCGAGCCGGCGCCGGCCGGCGATGCGCGCCCGCTCGCGGGTCCGCTTCGTCCCCGCGTTCGCGGCGGACCGGTTAGCATCGGCGGGCGATGGGCGTTCTGTTCCTCCTCGCTGCCATGGCCGCCGCCGGGGCCGCCGGGTCGGCCGCGGCGCCGGCGTCCGCCTCTCCGCTGGTCGACCCCGGCGGGCTGGTGCGCTGGAGCGGCCCGGGGACCGAGCGCTGCGCCATGGAGGGGGAGAGCTGGGCGCCGCTCGGCGAGACCTGCTGGTACCCGATCGACCTGCTGCGCGCCGCCGGCCGGGTGATCGTGGTGCGCACGGCGGAGGGCCGGCGCCACGAGGCGGCGGTGCGGATCGGCGACTACCCCTACCCCGAGCAGCGGCTGACCATCGAGGACACGAGCAAGGTCGACCTCTCGGCCGCCGACCTCGCCCGGGTCGAGCGCGAGAACCGCGCGATCGGCGCGCTCTGGTCGCGCCGGACGCCGCGCCGCTTCTCGCTGCCGCTCGCGCCGCCGCTCGCCGAGCTGCCCGCGGGCGGCCGCTTCGGCGCCCGCCGGGTGCTCAACGGCCGCCCCTCGAGCCCGCACAGCGGCGCCGACTACAGCGCCGCCGCCGGCACCCCGGTGCGCGCCGCCGCTCCCGGCACGGTCGCGCTCGCCGCCGACCACTTCTTCGCCGGCAACTCGGTCTACCTCGACCACGGCGACGGCCTGATCACGATGTACTTCCACCTCTCGACGATCGCGGTCGCCGAAGGCCAGGAGGTCGCCGCCGGCCAGGAGCTCGGCCGCGTCGGCGCCACCGGCCGTGCGACCGGGCCGCACTTGCACTTCGGGGTGCGCTGGCGGAGGGCACGGGTCGACCCGGCGGGGCTGCTCGGGTCAAGGGAGCGCGTGATGACAGTGGGGGAGTAGCGGACCGGCGCCGACGCTGGGTAGTCTCTTGGGTAGTTTCTTGGGTAGCAAGACCCAATGTCTGTCCGGACCCTCGCCGGACTCGAGGCTCTCGACGTAGGCCGAGGAGAACGGAAACTCGGATTGGACGTGACGCAGGCGTCTCGTCATGCCGCCGCCCGCTCGCCTTCGGCGATCCGGTCGGGGAGGGAGACGCCGCCGAGGTAGCTGCCGGCGAGGGTGAGGCCGGGCAGGTCCGCCTCGATACGCCCGATCAGCTCGACGGTCCGGCTGTGGCCCAGCTCGTACTGCGGGATGCCGGGGAACCAGCGGCGGACGTGGGTGAGCAGCGGCTCGCCGCGGGCGCCGAGTGTGCTGGTGAGGTCGGCGCGGACGAGGGCGAGCAGCTCGGCGTCGGGGAGGTCGACCACGGCTGGTTCGGTGCGGCCGCCCGCGATGGCGGTGAGGGCGACGCAGCCGGCCGGGGCGCGGCCGGGGAAGAGGCTCGAAGGGAAGAGACAGCCGAGGATCGAGAGCCCCTCGCCGTGGGGGGCGAGGAAGCCGAAGCCGTCGAGCGGGTGGGCGACGTCGGCGCGCGCGTAGCCGAGCTCGACGGTGACGACGGGCGCCGCGGGCAGGTCGGCGAGCGCGCGGCTGGCGCCGGCGGTGGCCTCGGCGAGGATCTCGGCGGCGGCCGCCGCGGGAATGGCGAGGATCGCGCGCGGCGCGACGAAGGTGCCGGCGGCGGTCTCGATGCGCAGGCGGTCGCCTTCCGGCGCGAGCCGGCGGCAAGCCGCTCCGGCGTGCACTCCGGCGCCGGGAGCCGTC
>CAZNIX010000303.1:0-6119 GCA_964573125.1 uncultured Thermoanaerobaculia bacterium | reverse complement strand
GGGATGGATCAGCGCAAACAACTGATTCTGTTCGACTTCTAGCCGGACACTAGTGGTCGTCAATATCGTAGGATTCGGTTGCGCGAATCTCTTGTTCACGCCGAGTGATTTCAGCAGAGCCGTGCAACTCGACGAGGTCCAAGAAGCTCGCAAGGGTGTCGAGATCCACCCGTACCAGGCTCTTGTGAAGCCAATCGATTCGTGCCATCGTTGCAAGGTGATCGTTAGCTGGTGCAGTGACGCTCACTGCAACATGGGGTTACGGGCTGCCTCGGGCTGCCCAGTGATGTCGCGGATCACGGTCAATGCCCCTGATCCGTCGTCGACACGTCGTTCACGGTCCGACTCTGCTCCCGCAGGAACTTCAGCAGGTAGTGCGGCCCCAGCGCCGCCGGGCCCGTGCCGCCGGACGCCTTCCACCCGCCGAAGGGGTTGACCCCGGGCCAGGCGCCGGTGGTGGCGCCGCTCCTGCGGTTGATGTAGGTGACGCCGGCTTCGATGCCGTCGAGGAAGCGCTCGACCTCGGCGGGGTCGCGGCTGAAGAGGCCGGCGGTGAGGCCGTAGGGGGCGCGGTTGCAGAGGGCGAGCGCCTCGTCGAGGTCGGCGACGGGGTGGACGAGGAGGAGGGGGACGAACATCTCTTCGGTGAAGCGGCGGGGGCGGGGGGCGGGTTGGGTGGCGACGGTGGGCTCGACGTAGTGGCCGTGGGCGAGGTCGCCGTCGGTCAGGACGTTGCCGCCGGTGAGGATCTCGCCCCCCGCCGCGCGCACGCCCGCGACGTAGCGCGCGAAGGAGTCGACCGCGCGCTGGTGGATCAGCGGCCCCAGGAACACCTCCTGCCGGAGCGGGTTGCCGACGGCCAGCCCGCGGGCGGCACCCACCAGCTTCGCGGTGAACTCCTCGGCGACCGACCGCTCGACGTAGGCGCGCGAGCAGGCGCTGCACTTCTGGCCGCCGAAGCCGAAGGCGGCGCGGGCGACCGCGGTCGCCGCGGCGTCGAGGTCGGCGGCGGCGGTGACCACGGTCGGGTTCTTGCCCCCCATCTCGACGACCACCGGCTTCGGCCAGTCGCGCGAGAAGGTGCGCTGGATGCGCATCCCGACCTCCCACGAGCCGGTGAACGCCATCCCCGAGGTCAGCGGGTGGCCGAGGATCGCCTCGCCTACCTCCTCGCCGCCGCCCATCACCAGGTGGAGGACGTCGTGCGGCACGCCGGCGTCCCACAGCGCCCGGCAGAGGAGCGCGCCCGCGAGCGGCGCGTCCTGGGACGGCTTGAGGACCACGGTGTTGCCGGTGACGAGCGCGCCGGCGATCATCCCGGCCGCGAGCGCGGTCGGGAAGTTGAACGGCGAGATCACGCCCCAGACGCCGTAGGGGAGGCAGACGCTCTCGGTCGCCTCGCCGGGGGAGACCCGCGCCATCGCCATGCGGTAGCCGTCGGCGCGCTCCATCCGGTCGCAGTAGTAGCGCAGCAGGTCGGCCGCCTCCTCGACCTCGGCCGTCGCCTCGATGCGGTTCTTGCCCACTTCCCACGCCATCAGCGCGGCGAGCGCGAGCCGGCGCTCGGCGAGGACGTCGGCGGCGCGGCGGAGGAGCGCCGCCCGCCGCTTCCAGCCGAGCCGCCGCCAGGCGGGGAAGGCGGCGTGGGCCAGCTCGACCGCGCGCGCCGCTTCGCCCGCGGCGGCCTGCTCGACCGTGCCGAGGATGACCCGGCGGTCGATCGGCGAGCGCACCTCGCGGCTCCTGCCGGTGGCCGAGGGCTCGCCGCCGATCGAGCACGCGTAGGCGCCGCCGAAGCCGGCCTCGACCTCGGCGAGCGCGCGTTCGAAGGCCTCGTGGAACTCGGGCGAGGAGGCGACGGAGACGTAGGTGACCTTGGCTTCGGTGCTCATGGCGGCGACCTCCCGGCGGATCGCGGGACCGCGACGCCGGAGACTCGGGGGCCCGGAGAAGTCGTAGTCTACGCCGGTGAATCCGGACCAAGGCTCTGCGGGCGAGGGCGGCGGCGCGCCGGGCGGTCGCGGCGCGCCGGCCGGACCCGATGCGTCGGGGCTCACCGCCGCGCCGGCCGGTCGTGGCGCATCGGCGCCCGCCGGGGCGCAAGAAGCGGGCAGCCTCCGCCGCGTCCTCGGCGCCTGGGACGGCGCGCTGATCACGATCGGCGCGGTGATCGGCACCGGCATCTTCATCACCTCGGCGGACATTGCGCGCGGGCTCCCGCACGGCGGCCTGCTGCTCCTGGTGTGGGCGGTCGGGGGGCTCCTGACCCTCGCCGGCGCGCTCACCTACGCCGAGCTGGGCGTGCTCTACCCGGACGCCGGCGGCATCTACACGTTTCTCAAGGAGGCCTACGGTCCGCTCTGGGGCTTCCTCTACGGCTGGGCCTCGTTCCTGGTCATCATGTCGGGCGGGATCGCGGCGCTGGCGGTGGCGTTCGGGGTCTACTTCGGGAGCTTCTTGCCGTTCTTTTCGATCGATCACGTGCTGCTCCGGGCGCCGCTGCCCGCGCTCGCCGGCGGCGGCGAGTGGACGTTCTCCGGCGGCCAGCTCGCGGCGGTCGGGGCGATCGTCGTGCTGACCGCGATCAACGCGCTCGGCGTGCGCGAGGGGGCGCGTTTCCAGAACGTCCTGACCGTGCTCAAGGTGGGGGCGATCGCGGCGTTCGCCGGCATCGGCTTCCTGGTGCCGGCGCGCGCGACGGCGGCGCTCGCGGCGCCGCTGCCGGCGGGGAGCGTCCTCGCCGCGTTCGGGGTCGGCATGATCGCCGCGCTCTGGACCTACGACGGCTGGTACGGCGCGACGTTTTCGGCCGGCGAGATGCGCAACCCCGGGCGCGATCTGCCGCTCGGGCTGATCGCCGGCGCCGGCGTCATCATGGCGCTCTACCTCGGCCTCAACACCGTCTACCTGCGCGCGCTGCCGCTCGACGCGATGGCGGCGACGCCGCGGATCGGCGAGACCGCGGCGGCCGCGCTCTTCGGCCCGGGCGCGGCGCGGCTGGTGTCGGCGGCGGTCGTGGTCTCGACCTTCGGGTGCCTGTCGGCGACCATCCTCTACAGCTCCCGGATCTACCTCGCGATGGCGCGCGACGGCCTGTTCTTCCGCGCGCTCGCCGCGGTCCACCCGCGCTTCCGGACGCCGGCGCGGAGCCTCTGGGCGCAGAGCGGCTGGGCGATCGTGCTCACCGCCTCGGGCACCTACGAGCAGCTCTACACCTACGTCGTCTTCGCCGCCGTCCTCTTCCACGTCGCGACCGGCGCCGCGGTCTTCGCCCTGCGCCGCAAGCGCCCCGACGCCCCCCGCCCCTACCGCGTCTGGGGCTATCCCTGGGTGCCGGCGCTCTTCATCGCCGCCTCGCTCGCCCTGGTCGCCAACACGCTGTGGGAGAAGCCGGTCGAGTCGCTCTGGGGGCTCGGGCTGGTCGCGCTCGGCCTGCCGGCCTACGCCTGGTGGCGGCGGGGAAGCGCCGGGACGGGGGACGGCGGCGGGTGATCGGACCCGGGGTCGGCCCGCCGGACGGCCGCTATTTCTTGCGGTTCGGCGGTCTGGGGTCGTGGGCGAGACGGTAGTCGAGCAGCTCCCGCGAGGTCAGGACCAGGCGGGCGCCCGGCGTCAGATCGGGGTCGGCCGCCAGGTCGCGCTGGAGCCTCGCGAAGCAGAGGTCGGGCGCGTCCTGGAAGCGCGCCTCGCGGGAGGCGAAGACCTCGTGGGGGATGAGCAGGACGAAGTGACGGTGGTCGAACCCGGCGGTGACGCGCATCGAGTACTCGCGTCCGTCGGCGGTGGTGCGGAAGCCGAGATAGCGCACCGAGGGGGCCGGCGGGGCTTTCACCTTGACGGCGGTGACCGTCTCGGCGCCGCCGGCCCCGGCGGCCGGGGACTGGCTCGATTCCTGATTCGACAAGATCGCTCTTTTCGCTTCGGGCGCCGGTCCCCGGCCCGGTGCCGGCCGTCTAGTTGCGGGGGCGGGCCTCGTTCACCTTGAGGGACCGGCCGTCCATGTCCTTCGCGTTGAGCGCCCGGATGGCCTCGTCGGCGCCGCTCGACATCTCCACGAAGCCGAAGCCGCGCGGCCGGCCGGTGTCCCGGTCGGTGATCAGGCTGACGGACTCGACGGTCCCGTACTCGCCGAACATGGCGCGGATCTCGGCGTCCGAGGCGCTGAAGGGAAGGTTGCCGACGTAGATCTTCTTCGACACGATTCGTTCTCCTGTTTCCCGCTCGCGCGGGGCAATGGTCTCGATGCTCCGGCCACGGTGGCCGAGGCCTGCTGGGTCGCTGCCAGGGGAACGTTCGAGTCTCGACTACGCTCTGGAAGGGACGAGACGCGTCAGGTCTCTTCGGGGCGGGGAGGAGAACCGTATGGTCCGGTGGGTCAACCCAAGGACTGCACCATATCAGGGTTCAGACGGAAACGCAACGAGAGGACGCGGCTGCGCGGCTCAGAACGGACCGTAGCCGATCGCGTGGGCCAGCAGCACCAGCGCCAGCCCGGCGGCGATCCACATCAGCTCGAGGCGCCACATGAAGCGGACCCAGCTCGTCCACGGGACGCCGATCAGCGCCAGGCCGGCCATGAAGTAGCCCTGGGTGGGGGTGAAGACGTTGGAGATGCCGTCGCCGAGCTGATAGGCGAGGACGGTGGTCTGGCGGCTGACGCCGACCAGGTCGGCGAGCGGGGCGAGGATCGGGATCGAGAGCGCCGCCTGGCCGCTGCCCGAGGGGACGAGGTAGTTGAGCAGCACCTGGACGCCGTAGATCCCGGCCGCGCTCGCCCACGCGGGCAGGCCGGCGACCGCGCCGGCGAGCGCGTGGAGGACGGTGTCGATCGCGCGCGCTCCCTCGAGGATGACCAGGACGCCGCGCGCGAGGCCGACCACCAGCGCGCCGCCGGCGATGCCGGCCGCGCCGGCGACGAAGGCCTCGGCGGTGCGGTCGGCGCCGAGGCCGCCGAGCGCGCCGGCGGCGATCGCGACCGCCAGGAAGAGACCGGACAGCTCGGCGATCCCCCAGCCCCAGGAGAGCGCGCCGGCGACGACCGCCGCGAGCGCGGCGAGGAGCACCGCGAGGACCAGGCCCTGGCGCGGACCGATGCGCCCGCCGCCGCCGGTTTCGGCGGGGACCGCGGCGGCCGCCACCCGGATCCGCCGCGCGTAGCGGGAGACATAGGCCACCGCGATCGCGGTCAGGACGGTCCACACCAGCAGCCGGAAGCCGATCCCGGAGAACAGCGGCAGCCCCGCGATCCCCTGGGCGACGCCGACGGTGAACGGGTTGAGCGGGGCGCCGGCGAAGCCGGCCCCGGCGCCGACCAGCGCGATCGCGCCGCCGGTCGTCTGGTCGTAGCCGAGCCGGCGCGCGAGCAGCACCAGGCCGGGGAGGAACGGGAGGGTTTCCTCGGCCATGCCGATCGTGCCGCCGCCGACCGCGAACAGCACCATCAGCGCCGGGATGACCACCTCGCCGCGGCCACGGCAGGCGCGGACCACGGCGTCGATGCCGGCGGCGATCGCGCCGGTCTTCTCCACCACGCCGAACGCGCCGCCGATGATGAAGATGTAGAACACGATCTCGGCGGTTGAGGCGAGGCCGCGCGGGAAGGCGAGGAGCACGTCGGCCGCGGTCGCCGGCCGCGGCGCGACGCGGTGGTAGGAGGCGGGATCGACGACCTCGCGCCCCTCGACCTCCACCCGCTCGTACTCGCCGGCGGGCAGGAGCCAGGTCGCCGCGGCGGCGAGCACCACCAGCGCGAACAGCAGCGCCCAGGTGTGCGGGATGCGCAAGCGCCGCCTCATGCCGGCTCCTGAGCGCCGCGCTCGAGGGTGGCGACCGGCGCTCGCCGGTGCGGGACGCGCAGGCGCCGCCTCATGCCCGCTCCGGCGCGCAGAACGCGAGCGCGGTGGCGGCGTAGATGCGGGCCGCGGCCGCCAGCGCGCCGATCGGCACCGCCTCGCGCGGCGAGTGGGCGAGCGCGAGGTCGCCGGGCCCGAGGATCACGGTCGGGATGCCGGCGTGGACGGCGAGCAGGCCGCCGTCGGTCCAGGCGGGGAAGGCGGTGAAGCCCGCTTCCCCGCCCTCGCCGTCGCCGCCGTCGCCGCCGCCGCGGGCAGCCGTCCCCG
>CAZNIX010000302.1:0-6123 GCA_964573125.1 uncultured Thermoanaerobaculia bacterium | reverse complement strand
GGCATGCTGTTCTTGCGGGCCTTTTCGATGGCCACGCGGAGCGTGATGTTGGCCGCGGGATCGGGACCGCCGCCGGCGGGCCGCTCCGGCGCCTCGACGACGACCGGCCCGTCGCCCCCGCCCGACGCCTCGACGCCGGAAGGCGCCTCGACGCCGGGCGGCGCTTCGAGGCCGGGAGGTCCATCGCCCGCGGCCGGCGGGAAGAGCTTGCCGAGCGACGCGCCGAGCGTGCCGTCGTGGTCGAGCAGCGCGCCGCGGACGTCCCAGCGGTCGTCGTCGCCCGCGGGCAGCAGCGCCGCCATCGGCCCGGGCTCGGGCCCGTCCTCCAGGCGGTCGAGGGCGCGCCGCATCACCTCCGGCGCGGAGGCGAACAGCAGCGTCGAGCCGGCGAACGCGAGCGCGCCGCCCTCGGGGAAGATCTCGATCTCGTGGCCGCGGTGCCGCTCGCGCGCGATCTCGCCCTCCGCCTCGGCCGAGTGGGCGACCCGGCGCACCACGGTCCGGATCAGGCGCGGGAACGCCGCCAGGTTGAGGGCGAAGAGGTAGGCCGGCTCGCCGTCCTCGGCGCGCTCGAACGCGACGGTCAGCTCGCGCGGGATCCACATCGTCATCCCGCCCGCGCCGCTCTGCGCCCGGCCCATCTCCTGCAGCCAGCGCAGCGGCTCCGGCGTCCCCTCGGCGCTCGCCCGGTCGGCGGCCCGCTGCATCTCCAGCCACGCCTTGGCCAGCAGCTCCCGCGTGCCCGGGTCGTCGTTGAGGCCGGCGAAATGGAGCACTCCGACCGACTCGCCGCCGGCGACGCCCGCGGTCGCGATCTGCTCGCCCGGCGTCACCAGCCACCAGAACCCGGCGCCGGCGGCGAGGAAGGCGAGCAGCGCGAGCGCGCCGCAGCCGATCGCGCAGCCGAGCAGCGCCTTGAGCCACGGGCTCGTCCTGGCGGGCGGGGACGGGGGCGGCGGCGGGGGAACGGAGGTCACGGCAGCCCTCGGTCATGGGTCGGGACGGCCCCGAGGCTATCAGCGTCGGTCGGGCGCGGGCGGGCCGGCCCGGCCCCCGGGGTCGGAAACCGGTCGCAGTAGGTGTACCCGCGCCTCAGGGCGAGTGTGCGGCGGCGTCGCCGCCGACTCGGGAAAGGGTCCCGCGCGAGATTCACTCTCGCGGGGAGGAGGCTGGAACAGCCCCGCTGAGAAGCCTCACAACGGCACGGCGCCACCGTAGGGGACGCCGGTCAGGTAGGCGACGTCGCGCTTCCAGGTGGTCAGGTCCTCGCGCCGGAACTGGTCGAGCCGGGTGTGGCCGCAGGCGCGGGCGAGCACCTGCATCAGCTCGACCGCGGCGCCGAGGAAGCGCGCCAGCCGCTCGGCCGCCTGCTCGACCGGCAGGCGCGCGCGCAGCGCCTCCTTCTGGGTCGCGATCCCGACCGGGCAGTTGTTGGTGTGGCAGGCGCGCATGCCCAGGCAGCCGATCGCCTGGAGCGCCGAATTGGCGATCGCGATGCCGTCGGCGCCGAGCGCGAGCGCCTTGGCGAAATCGGCGGGAGTGCGCAGGCCGCCGGTGACGAAGAGCGTCACCCGGCCGCTCGCGCCGCGGCGGTCGAGGTGGCGGCGGGCGCGCGCGAGCGCCGGCAGCGTCGGCACGGAGATGTTGTCCCGGAAGAGCAGCGGCGCGGCGCCGGTGCCGCCGCCGCGGCCGTCGAGGATCACGTAGTCGATGCCGATCCGCAGCGCCGCGTCGAGGTCGTCCTCGACGTGCTGGGCCGAGAGCTTGAAGCCGATCGGGATGCCGCCGGTCAGCTCCCGCACCTGGTCGGCGAAGTGGCGGAAGCCGTCCTCGTCGTCCCATTCCGGGAAGCGCGCCGGCGACACCGCGGGCTCCCCCGGCGGCAGGCCGCGCACCTCGGCGATCTTGCCCCGCACCTTGTCGCCCGGCAGATGGCCGCCGGTGCCGGTCTTCGCCCCCTGCCCGCCCTTGAAGTGGAACGCCTGCACGCGCGCCAGCTTGTCCATCGAGAAGCCGAAGCGCGCCGAGGCCAGCTCGTAGAAGTAGCGCCGGTTGGCCTGCTGCTCCTCGGGGAGCATGCCGCCCTCGCCCGAGCAGATGCCGGTGCCGGCGCGCTCGGCGCCCGTGGCGAGCGCGACTTTGGCCTCCTCGGACAGCGCGCCGAAGCTCATGTCGGAGACGATGATCGGGATCTCGAGCGCGAGCGGCCTGGCCGCCTCCGGGCCGATCACCAGCTCGGTCGCCACCGGCACGTCGTCGAGCTGCGGCACGCGCGCGAGCTGGGCGGTGACGAACTGCAGGTCGTCCCAGGTCGGGAGCTGCCCGCGCGGCACCCCCATCGCCGCCACCGCGCCGTGGTGGCCGACCTTGGCCAGGCCGTGGCCGGCCAGCTCCCGGATGAGCTTGACGTGCGGCTCGTCGGGCGTGCCGTGGGGGTCCTGGAACGCGCCCTGGTAGGCGGCGCGGTCGAACGGCTGCGGGTGGTCGCGCTCCCAGGCCGCGATCTCGTCGCCGTCGACCCACACCGCGCCGTCCTCGACCCAGGCGCCGAACTTCTGCAGGCGCTCCTCGTCGTTGTAGGCCGAAACGCCGGTGCGGAAGCGGTAGTCCCAGTTGTGGACGCCGCAGATCAGGTCGTCGCCGCGGATGAAGCCGTCGGCGAGGAGCGCCCCGCGGTGCAGGCACCGGCCGTAGAGGACGGAGACGCCGTCGTCCCAGCGCACGATCACCAGATCGACGCTGCCGACCAGCGCGTGCGCCGGCTTGCGGTCCTCGAGCGACCCCCAGTCGGCGACCTTGACTCGGTTCATGGGCCTTCCCTCCGGCCCCGCGCGGGGCACCGGCCTCGACCTACGGGCGCCGGGCGTGGCGTGGATTCACAAGCGAAAAGTGTAGCAAGCCGGCTCGGCACGGTTCGGCCTGCTTCGACGGCTCGGAGCGGGGCGAGCCCGATGGCAGCAGGAACGCGCCCGGCCCCCCTGAAAAAAACTAGCCGCGCCGAACGCGGCGCCCAACGCTGAGGAGATGCGTCACCCCGCTCGGCCGCCCACCGACCACTCGCGCGCGCGCCACCTCTTCGGCGCGGCGGTCCTGCTCGGTCACCCGCTCGTGCTGGCGCAGGTGCTCGAGCCAGGAGTCGGTGAGGTAGACCTCGACGTAGCGCTCGGGATCGGCGGCGTCGGTGAAGAGGTCCCAGAAGTAGGCACCGTCGCGCCGCCGCGCCAGGCGCACCTTGGCCATCGCGCGCTCGAACGCGGCGGCCTCGTCCGGGCGCACCCGGTACTCGAGCGTGACCATCACCGGCCCGCGCTCGGGGGCGATCTCGCCCGCGGTCGCCGGCGCCGGCCAGTGGCGCGAGGGCGAGAGATCGAGGTCCTCGCCGGTGCGCAGCCGGAAGCGCAGCCGCAGGAGCGTGCTCGCCGCGGCGCCGAGCGCGGCGAGCGCGAGCGCGGGGCGCAGGCCGAGCGCGGTCGCGACCGCGCCCCAGCCGAGGCTCGCGAGCCCCATCGAGCCGAAGAAGACCAGCAGGTAGGCGGCGAGCGCGCGGCCGCGCACCCAGGCCGGGAGCACGGTCTGGGCCGCGACCTGGAAGCCCGAGAGGAGCGTCAGCCAGGCGCCGCCGCCGGCGAACATCGCCGCCGCCACCCACGCCGCGCGCGGGGCGACCGCGAGCCCGGAGAGCGTGGCGGCGAAGATGAGCGCCGCGACGGTGGCGAGCGTGTCGGTCGAGGCGCTGCGGCGCAACCGCGGCAGCGCCGCGGCGGCGGTCACCGCGCCGGTCCCGAACACCGCCAGGAGCCCGCCGTAGCCGGCGGCGCCGAGCCCCAGCTCGCTGCGCGCGAGCAGCGGCAGGAGCGCCCACAGCGCGGTGCCGCAGGCGATGAACGCCGACGAGCGCACCAGCACCGAGAGCAGGCGCGGCGCGTGGCCGACGTAGCGCAGGCCGGTGCGCATGGCGCCGAGGAGGCGCTCGGCGGGGAGCGGTCCAGCGGCCCCCGGCCGCCGCCAGCGCGCGAGCACGGCGAGGATGGCGAGGAACGACGCCGCGTTGAGCAGGAACGCGGCGCCCGGGCCGGCGGCCGCGACGATCACGCCGCCGAGCGCCGGGCCCACCGAGCGCGCGAGGTTGACCGACAGGCTCCCGAGCGCGATCGCTCCGGGCAGCTCGTCGCGGCCGACCACCTCGGGCAGGAGCGACTGCCAAGTCGGCGCCGCGAACGCCTGGCCGCCGGCGAGGAGCGCGGTCAGGACGAGGAGCAGGGGCGGGGTCACCGCGCCGGCCAGGGTGAGCGCGCCGAGCGCGCCCGAGGCGAGGAGCATCCAGGCGATCGCCGCGAGCAGCAGCCGCCGCCGGTCGAGCAGGTCGGCGAGCGTGCCCGCCGGCAGCACGAGCAGGAACATCGGCAGCATCGCCGCGGCCTGCACCGCCGCCACCCACGCCGGCGTCGGCGCCAGCGAGGTCATCAGCCACGCCGCCCCGACCTCGTGGATCCAGGTGCCGACGAACGACACCATGTTGGCGAGCCAGAGGGCGCGGAACAGGCGCAGGCGGAGCGGGCTCCAGGGCGAGGGCGTCTCCACGTCCCGAGACTATCCGCGCGGCGCGAGCGGCTCGAACCGGTAGCCGAGCCGCGCGCGCACCTGCTCGAGCCTCTCGCGGAGTGTCGCGCGGTCCGGGGCGCCGAGGTTGACGACGCCGTAGCGGCAGCTCCGGCCGTCCTCCCAGAGGTCGAACTCGGCGAGCCGGTCGCCGGTCGCGCACTCGTTCCAGATCATGGTGCCGGGGAAGAGCGCCTCGGCGGCGGCGAGGTCGGCGGCTCCCGGGGCGCGCGCCACCCGCGCGGGCGCGAAGAGGCGGAGCGGGACGCTCGCCGCCACCGCGTAGGGGCCGGCGCGGCGGCGGAGGGCGGGGCGCTCACCGGCGGCGAGCGCGAGCGCGAATTCGTAGCCGGAGACGCCGTCGACCTTGGCGTAGAGGTCGGCGAACTGGCCGCACATCCGGGGGTTGATCTCGACGATCGAGAGCCGATCGCTCGCCGCGTCCCACATCATCTCGAGGTTGAACAGGACCGACTCGAGACCGGCGGCGAGGATCGCGCGCGCCGTGATCGCCGCCATCCGCTCCTCAACCGCGGCGGGGATGTCCGACGGGTAGTCGAAGCGGACGAAGCTGCCGGTCGCGGGGTCGGTGACCGAGTCGGTGATCCCGAGCAGCTCGACGCGCCCGCCCCGGACGAACCCCTCGACCGTGACCAGCCGGCCGGTCAGCAGCTCCTCGGCGAGGAAGAACCGGCCGCCGACCGGTGTGTCGAGGTAGCGACCCAGCAGGCGGTCGAACATCCTCATGTACCCCGAGGTGAACTCGCGCACGTTCTCGGTCGAGAGGAACGCCACCAGCTCCTCCGGCGAGTCGACCCGCCCGGAGTGGATCGAGTACGCGCCCTTGACCGGCTTGACGAAGCACGGGTAGATCAGCTCCGCCGCGACCGCCTCCGGCGCCGCCGAGTCGATGAGGGCGAAGCCCGGGGTCGCCTCGGGCACCGCCCGCCGCTGGGCGAGGCGCGAGAGGTACTTGTGCGCGCAGCCGAGGACCGCCTCCGGGCGCGGGCCGGGCAGGCCGAGGCGGGTGGCGAGCGCGGCGGCGACGGTCGCTCCCGGGTAGTCGCTCGCGCTCGTGACGCCGTCGATCCGCCCGCGCCAGCGCTCGGCGGTCTCGTCGATGTAGCCGAGGACGTCGAAATCGTAGAGGACGCGCTCGGCGCTCGGCTCGGCGAACACCGGCTCGAAGCGGCCGCCCCAGGCCTCGCGGCACGCCTCGAGCTGCGGTCGGTCCCAGACGGTGGGGAAGACGACCAGGATCCGCTTCACGGACCCCGGACTATAACTTCGTCAACTGCTTGCGGCGCGCTGCCACTTGACTAGGCGTAGGCTAGCGCGTAGAAAGGCCGGGCAAGGGATCAGCCATGGCCATCGAGGGCGAGTTCAAGGACCTGAGAGACCAGATCGCCGGCGTCGCCGAGAGAGTCTCGAACAACACCAACGCGATCAGCGGTCTGGACAGCCGGGTGCAGGGTCTGGACAGCCGGGTGCAGGGTCTGGACAGCCGGGTGCAGGGCCTGGACA
>CAZNIX010000301.1:1883-6124 GCA_964573125.1 uncultured Thermoanaerobaculia bacterium | reverse complement strand
TCTGGCCGCCGCCCTGCTCGCCGTCCTCGCCGCCGGCTGCGCCAGCGAGCGCGCCTACCGGCGGGCGATCCGCGACGCCGCGGTGATCGAGCCGGCCGAGGCGCTGCCGCTCGCCCCGGTGACCGCGGACCCGGTGCGCGTGGCGACCTGGACCGAAACCCGGCACCTCGGCTCGTACCTCCCCCACCTCGGCGGTCCCGACGGCGGGCGGATGACGATCGACTGGGAGCTGCTCTGGGTCGCCCTCGAGGCCGAGGAGCGCGCGCGCTGCGCCCGCTTTCCGCGCCGGCGCCTCCACCGCCGCCTCGAGCAGCTCCTCGGCCTGCCGCCGACCGGCGAGGCGCGCCGCTACGTCGTGCTCGAAGTGGCGCGCGCCGCGCTCCGCCGCCCGTGCTTCGACCCCGACCCCGCCGCCGAGCGCTGCCCGCTCGAGCCCGCCGAGGGCGTGCCCCGGGAATTCCTCGACTGGCTGGGCCGAAACGCCCTCGCCTCCTATCGCATCCCCGGCGGCTTCCCCTGGACCCGCCTCGGCTACACCTACGACTGGCGCCCGGGCGCCCCCGAGTACGGGGTCGCCGAGTTCGTGCTCTTCCGCGGCGCCGAGGCGCGGGTGGTCGCGATCCTGACCGCCGAGGAGTTCTGCCGCGCCGAGGGCGCCGCCGCCGCCCCCCCCGCTCCGCCGGGCGCCCGGCCGTGAAATCTGGCAGACTGTGTGGCCGATGCGGGTCAGCTTCCTGCTGCCGGGCGAGAGCGATCTGGCCGGCCTGCTCGGTCTCGATCCCGACCGCGACCACGAGCTGTTCAAGCGCGGGGAGCGCGCCTGGGTGCTCCAGACCTACCTCCGCCTGGCCGCCGCCGGCCGGCCGGTCGAGCTCACCGGCGCGCCGCCGGCCGACGGCCTGGTGGTCTTCCACGCCAAGCACCGGCGGTGGGTGGTCGCGCACGCCCGCGAGCTCCGCCGCGCGATCCTGGTCGGCATCCGCGGCGACCTGCATTCGCCGCGGGTCGCCGATTTCGAGGTCGTGCAGAACGGATTCCTCGCCGACGGGCGGCGGCTCTTCCACGTCCCTCACTGGCCGCAGCCCGGCCTGGTGCCGCGCGACCCGGCGCGCGGCGACGCCGTCCGGCGCGTCGCCTACAAGGGGTTCGCCCGCAACCTCGCGCCCGAGTTCCAGGGGCGCCGATGGCTGGGCTACCTCGCGGCGCGCGGGCTCGAGTGGGAGTACGCGGCGGCGGAGTTCGCCGGCGCGGCGACCGACGAGCTCCGGCTCGGCTGGCACGACTTCCGGGACGTCGACCTGATCCTCGCCGTGCGCCCGCCGTCGCGGCAGCTCCATCCCGGCAAGCCGGCGACCAAGCTGGTCAACGCCTGGCTCGCCGGGGTGCCGGCGCTGCTCGGGCCGGAGATCGCCTACCGCGAGCGCCGCCGCGCGCCGTTCGACTACCTCGAGGTCCGCTCCGTCGACCAGGCCATCGCGGCGGTCGAGCGCCTGGTCGCCGAGCGCGGGCTCTACCGAGCGCTGAGGGACCGGTGCGCCCTGCGGGCGGCCGAGCTGACCCCGCGGAGCTGGATCGACGCCTGGACCGAGCTGCTGTTCGTGACCCTGCCGGCGCTGGTCGAAGAGGTGCGCTCGAGCCCGCTCCACCGGCTGCCGCTGGCGGTGCGCGTGCCGCTCCGCGGCACCGGCCGGTGGCTGCGGCGGCGCGCGGCGCGCTAGGCCGCGCCGATGCGTGTCTGCTACCTGATCCAGAGCCATCGCGAGCCGCGCCAGATCGCGCGCCTGGCGGCGACGCTCGGCGCGATGAGCCCGGGCGCGTTCGTGCTCGTCGTCCACGACGCGACCGGCGGCGCGCTCGATCCGCGGGCGCTCGCAGGCGCGGCCGAGACCCGCTGCCTCGCGGTCCCGGGCCCGATCCACCGCGGCTACCTGTCGATGCTCGAGCCCTGGCTCCAGGGCGTCGGCTGGCTGCGGCGCGCGGGGATCGACTACGACTGGCTGGTCTACCTCTCGGGCCAGGACTACCCGACCCAGCCGCTCGCGCGCTCGGAGGCCGCGCTCGCGGCCGCCGACTGCGACGGGTTCATCCGCTGGTGGCCGGCGCTCGGGACCGCCGGCCCCTGGCGCCGCCGGCGCCAGGGGCACCGGCGCTACTACTACCACTACCGGGACGCGCCGCGGTGGACGGCGCCCGCGTTGCGCCTGGCCCGGGCGCTCAACGGCGTGCAGTCGCTGGTGCACGTCCATCTGGTCTACGGGCCGCGGGTCGGGATCCGCGCCCGCCGCACCCCGTTCGACGCCGGCCGGGTGTGCTACGCCGGCTGGCAATGGACCACCCTGCGCCGCGCCTGCGCGGAGTTCGTGCTCGACGCCGTCGAACGCGAGCGCGAGCTGGTCGACCACTACCGGCGGACGATCTGCCCCGACGAGTCGCTCGTGCAGACGCTCCTGGTCAACGACGGCCGCTTCCGCCTGGTCAACGACAACCTGCGCTACGCCGACACCGGCGGCCCCGAAGGCCGGGCGCGAGTGCTCGGAGTGGCGGATTTCGAGGCGATCACCGACGGCCGCTATCACTTCGCGCGCAAGTTCGACCTCGGCCACGACGCCCGCGTGCTCGACCTGCTGGACGAGCGGCTGGCCGGGGGCGCGCCCACGGCCGCGCCCCGGCGGTGATCTCCGGTTGCGGTAGCGCCAGGTCGCCCGAGCTGCTCGCCCACCCCTCGTTCCGCGTTGGCCCGCGCGGCTGTCCCACCGGGTGTCGGGTCATCGTGCCGTCATCTTGGATGGTGTCGAATCCCTCCAGGGGGCACCACACGAACCCCGCGGACCCCAGGAGGTGCCGACCATGCCACTCCGATTCCGACCTCTCCTCGCCCTGACCGTCCTCGCGCTCCCCGGCGGCGCCCGCGCGCTCGCCGCCGAGCCGCAACCCCTGACCCTCGAGCAGCGGATCGCGTGCCGTACCGCGGTCGAGCAGGTGTACTGGCGGCACCGGATCTGGCCGGCCGAGAACCCCGGCGCCAAGCCGCCGCTCGCCGCCGTGCTCCCGCCGGCGGCCGTAGAGGCGCAGGTCGAGCGGACGATGCGGCTTTCGAGCGCGCTCGATGGCGAGTGGCGGCGCCCCGTGACCGCCCGCGCGCTGCGCGCGGAGCTGCTGCGCATCTGGCGGGAGACGCGGAGCCCCGAGCTGCTGCGCGACCTGTCGCGCGCGCTCGGCGACGACCCCTACCTGCTCGCCGAATGCCTGGCGCGACCGCTGCTCGTCGATCGCCTGGCGCGCACGGCCTTCGCCGCCGGCGAAGACCCGGACCGGTCGCTCGAGTCCTGGCTCGCCGAGCGGGCGACCGCGCTCGCCGTCGACGGCGGAACCCGGCCCGCCGACTACCGGGAGCTCGCGCTGCCGGCGCTCCCGGAGGCCGGCGCCGGCGAGGTCGGGGCGTGGAAACCGACCGCCGCGCTGCCCGAGGGGGTGGCCGGGATCAGCGTCGTCTGGACCGGCGCCGAGATGATCGTCTGGGGCGGCGGCCGCGACACCGGCGCCCGCTACGACCCGGCGACCGACACCTGGCGCACGACCGCCGCGCTCGGCGCCCCCTCCCCCCGCCGGAGCCACACCGCGGTGTGGACCGGCAGCGAGATGATCGTCTGGGGCGGCTGCGGCCAGTCGACCAACTTCTGCGAGCTCGGCTCGGGCGGCCGCTACCACCCGGCGACCGACTCGTGGACCCCGATCGCGAGCGCGATCGACCTCACCCGGCGGCTGCACACGGCGGTCTGGACCGGCACCGAGATGATCGTCTTCGGCGGCTGCCGCACCGGCTCGTTCGGCAACAACGCGTGCGAGATCGAGCTCGCCGCCGCCGGCCGCTACCGCCCGGACACCGACCAGTGGACGCTCGCCTCGACCGTCGACGAGCCCGGGCCGCGGCAGTTCCACTCCGCGGTCTGGACCGGGTCGGAGATGATCGTCTGGGGCGGCACCCCCAACACCGGGCCGACGGTCACCGCCACCGGCGGGCGCTACGACCCGGCCACCGACACCTGGTCGGCCACCGCCGCCGCCGGCTCGCCCGCGCCGCGGGCGAGCCACACGGCGGTGTGGACGGGGACGGAGATGCTCGTCTGGGGCGGCTGCGACAACTCGATCTGCGCGGTCAACGACAACCCGCTCGCCGACGGCGCCCGCTACGACCCGGCGGCCGACGACTGGACGCCGGTCGCCGCCGCCGGCGCGCCGGC
>CAZNIX010000301.1:0-1873 GCA_964573125.1 uncultured Thermoanaerobaculia bacterium | reverse complement strand
GGCCGCGGCAGTTCCACTCCGCGGTGTGGACCGGCGAGGAGATGATCGTCTGGGGCGGCCAGGGCGCCGCGCAGGCCCGGCTCGCGAGCGGCGGGCGCTACGACCCGGCCGCCGACTCCTGGCTCGCCACCGCCGCGGCCGCCGCGCCGCCCGGGCGTTCCGGCCACCGCGCGGTGTGGACCGGCGCCGAGATGATCGTCTGGGGCCAGCTCGACGAGTTCGGCCGCAAGTCCGGCGGGCGCTACGACCCGGCGACCGACTCCTGGTTCCCGACCAGCCTCAACGACCCGCGGCGCGCGCGCGAGCGCCACGTCGCGGTCTGGACCGGCGCCGAGATGCTGGTGTGGGGCGGCGACAAGGTCAGCGGCGGGCCGGGCGGCGAGGGGGACCGCTACGACCCGGCGACCGACGCCTGGGCCCCGATGTCCGACCTCGGCGAGCCGTTCAGCCGCGAGCACGGCTTCGGCGCGGTGTGGACCGGCGCCGAGATGATCGTCTGGGGCGGCCAGCTCGGGACCAGCCTGTTCGACGACGGCGGGCGCTACGCGCCGGCGACCGACGCCTGGCAGCCGACCAGCGTCGCCGGCGCGCCCGAAGCCCGCGCCTACGCCGCCCTGGCGTGGAGCGGGACCGAGATGATCGTCTGGGGCGGCGAGACGCTGAGCGCGTTCGAGACCGCGACCGGCGGCCGCTACGACCCGGCGACCGACTCCTGGGCGGCGACCTCGACCGCCGGCGCGCCGCCCGCGAGCCGCTTCCCCACCGCGGTGTGGGCCGGCGACGAGCTGATCGTCTGGGGCGGCGTCGGGGGCGGCGACGACCTCGCCACCGGCGGCCGCTACCACCCGGCGACCGACTCCTGGACCCCGACCTCGACCGCCGGCGCCCCCGCGGGCCGGCACTTCCACTCCGCCCACTGGAGCGGCGAGGAGATGCTGATCTGGGGCGGCATGGAAGGCAACCTGGACGCCGGCACCTACTTCGCCGACGGCGGCCGCTACGATCCGGCGCTCGACTCCTGGACGCCGATCCCCGCCGCCGGCGCGCCCGGCCCGCGGATCTGGCACGCCTCGGCGTGGACCGGGAGCGAGCTGCTGGTCTGGGGCGGCTGCCACGGTCCGGCCAACTGCGGCACCGCCTACGCCGACGGCGGCTCGTACGCGCCCGCCGGCGGCGAGTGGTCGCCGACGCCGATGGCCTCGGCGCCGAGCGCGCGCAACCTCCACACCGGCGTCTGGGCCGGCGACCGCCTGATCGTCTGGGGCGGCCTCGCCGACAGCTACGGCTCGTTCACCTCGACCGGCGGAGTGCTCTCGTTCGGGCCGTCGCCGGTGGTCTTCGCCGACGGGTTCGAGAGCGGCGACATGGGCGCCTGGTCGTCGCGATCGCCATAGCCGGCGGGAGCCGCGCCGGGGGCGATCCGGCTCCGGGGGCCGTTCGCGCGGCGCGAGAGCCGTACAATCGGCGCTCGCCGCATGCCCGTCTGCACCCTGCTCACCGATTTCGGCGCCGCCGACTACTACGTCGCCGCGGTCAAGGGGGTGCTGTTGGCGCGGGCGCCGGGGGCGACGGTGGTCGATCTCGGGCACGAGACGGCGCCCGGGGACGTCGAGGGGGGCGCCTGGCTGCTGGCGGCGGCGGCGCGCTGGTATCCGCCGGGGACGGTGCACCTCGCGGTCGTCGATCCCGGGGTCGGGAGCGGGCGCCGGATCCTCGCCGCGGCGGCCGGCGGCATGTTCTTCATCGGCCCCGACAACGGGCTGCTGCCGCCGGCCGCGGAGGCCGCGGCCGCCGGCGACGCCGGCGGCGTCGCGTGGCGGGGGGTGACGCGCGCGGATCTCCGGCTGCCCGGCCCGGGCGCGACCTTCCACGG
>CAZNIX010000300.1:0-6143 GCA_964573125.1 uncultured Thermoanaerobaculia bacterium | reverse complement strand
TCGCTGAGCTGGTGAAAGGCGGCGACGGCCTCTTCATCCGTGATCGCGGCGTAACCGCCGGCGGTCTGCGGCTGGCCCCAGCCGCCGGCGAGGGTCGCCGGCTACGGCGAGCGCGGCCGCGGCCGCGACCCCGCCGCCGCCGAGGGCGCGGACTACCTCGAGAGCCTGCGCTCGCTCGGCTATCTCTGAGCGCCCCTGGAGCCGCCGGCGATCCGGTCCCGCCCGGCGGCAAACGCCGCTGTCCCCCGGGTCGCGGTTTGCTGTACTTCTTAGGTTGAGGAAGGAGGAGTTGCGATGTGTAGAACCACCGCATCCTGCGTCGCGCCGTTGATCGCCCTCGCTCTGGCCGTCCCCGCCCTCGCCGACACCGCACCGTCCGCCGCCCCGCCCGCGCCCGCCGCCGCGGCCCTGCCCGCCGCGCTCGATGGCGGCGCGTGCGCCGTCGTGCCGGGGAAGGTCGTCGATTACGACTCCGGCGCGGCGCCCGCGTTCGGCACGCCGGAACCGCAGCCGATGATCGGCTGCACCGCCGAGTACAACTGCGTCCACGGCACGACCGTGAGCTGCAGCAGCCCGGTGAACGGCACCTGCCAGGCGAGCGGCGCGGGCTGCGGCGCCGTTTTCTGCAACGGCCAGGCGACCTGGTGCCCGGGCCGCTGCATCGGCGATCACCACTGCGCGGGGTTCTGCGACTGGGATCCGGAAGCCTTCTGCGACGAGTTCGGGTGCTGCGACTGCGACGGCTGAGGTCCGCCGCCGCCCGAGATCGCCGGCCGCCCTGGGGCGGCGTTGGCCACCGACGGCAACGCCTGCGCGTTTGCTATCCTCCGACCTCGTGTACCCGATCCGCGCGATCCTCCGCCGTCCGCCGTCGGCCGCGGCCCGCCGCCGCGCCCGGACGGCGCCGGCGTCGCCCGGTCTCGTCGCGGGCGCCGCCTTCGCCCTGGTCTGCGCGCTCGCGCAGCCGCCGCCGGCGGCCGGGGCGACGACCTACTACGTGTCGAGCTCGAGCGGCGACGACGGCAATTCCGGCACCTCGACCGGCAGCCCGTTCGAGACCCTCGCCAAGGTCAACACGGTCACCCTCGCGCCCGGCGACCAAGTGCGCCTCTTCTGCGGCGACGTCTGGCGGGCCGAGCGGCTGATCATCGACAACTCCGGCACCGCGGCGCAGCCGATCACCGTCACCTCGCACCCGCTCGCCTGCCCCGACCGGCCGGTCGTCTCGGGGGCGCAGCCGATCGTCGGGTGGACGCTCGACCCCGGCTCCGGCAACGTCTATCGCGTGGACCTCGACCTCGGAGGCAACGCCGGGAAGTTCCCGCACGGGATCAACCAGCTCTTCCGCGACGGCCAGCGCCTGCCCCACGGCCGCTGGCCGAACCTGAACGCCGGCAACGGCGGCTACTCGGTGATCGACGCCCACAACGGCACGACGATCACCGACAACCAGCTCCCGGTGGAGAACTGGACCGGCGCCTACGTGCAGCACCGGGCGGCGTACTGGTACCTCAAGCGGCGCCAAGTCACCGCCGACAACCTCAACACCCTGACGCTCAACGAAGCCCCGATCTGCGACCGGCCGACCTGCGTCAACTTCGGGTTCTTCCTCAACCACCACCGGCGGACCCTCGACCAGGAGGGCGAGTGGTTCTTCGACGAGACCAACAACATGCTCTACGTGGTGTCGAACTCCGGCGCGCCGCCCGACAACGCGATCGAGGGGTCGGTGCTCGGTCTCCCACCCCCCGACGGCGACCTCGACGACCAGAGCGGCGTCATCGTCGGCGGCGTCACGCCGCCGTACATCGACGTCGACTACGTGGTGATCGACAACCTCGAGGTCCGCGATTGGGCCGGCAACGGCATCCAGATGGCGGAGGAGCTGAAGCTCGACGAGGACAAGCACATCACGATCCGCAACAACCTGGTGGTCGACGTCGCCCGGATCGGCATCCGCCTGACCACCTTCGTCTTCAACCCCGTTCCTCCCATCACCGTGGGCCTTCGCGGCGGGCAAGACGGCCTGGTGCAGGACAACGTGATCGACGGCGCCATCCTCACCGGCATCGAGATGCACTCGGTCGACACCGTCGTCGAGCGCAACACCATCCGCAACATCGGACTGCTCGCCGAGCTGACCGCCGACGGGCTCGGCTGCGAGTTGACCGGCAATAGTTGCGCCATCCACGGCAACGGCATCCGGCTGACGGTCGACGACCAGACCCTGTCGGGCAACGGCAACACCATCCGGCTCAACCGCATCGAGCAGGTCGGCTGGACCGGCATCGACGTGCGCGGACCGTTCAACCTGATCGAGCACAACGTGATCGTCGAGCCGTCGGTGACGCTGGCCGAGGGCGCCGGCATCCGCACCTACGACGGCAACATCTTCGCGAACAGCCGCGCGCACGACATCACGGTGCGCGAGAACGTCGTCCTCGACCCGGTGGGGGAGTACCACGGCATGGACCCGCCGCGCAGCCGGTTCTGGGGCTACGGCATCAACATCGACTACTCCGACGCCGTCGAGGTCACCGGCAACACCGTCGCGGGCGCGACCGCCTACGGCCTGATCTTCACGTTCGCGCGCGGCACTGCGAGCGGCAACACGCTGTGGGACAACACCAACGGTCCCTCGGGCGTCGCCCACGTCCGGGTGCTCGACACCAACGACATCAGCCGGCTGGCGCTCACCGGCAACGCGATCTACGCTCGGCTGGCGAACCGGCCGCTGCTCTCGATCGAGAACCTGGTCCATCTGACCGCCGCGAACGACAACCACTACTTCAACCCGTTCGACAACCGGCTGGTGCGGGTGAGCGACATCTCGCCGATCGCGATGACGCTCTCGAGCTGGCAGGCGACGAGCGGCCGCGACGGCAACTCGAGCGCGTCGTGGTTCAGCCTGACCGGCGGCGATCCCGACCCCTCGGTCCTGTTCGTCAACGACACCGACGCGCCGGTGAACATCCCGCTCTCCGAGGACTACTTCGCCCTCGACCAATCGGTGGTCACCGGCACGCTCAACCTCGCCCCGTTCTCCTCGCGCATCCTGATCGGCGGCGCCAGCGTGGTCTTCGCCGACGGTTTCGAGTCCGGCGACACGGCGTCATGGAGCGACGTGGTCCCCTAACGCAGCGTTTCGATGGGATCGACCGCGGCCGCGCGCCGGGCCGGGAGCCAGCTCGCGACGAGCGCGAGCCCGACCGCGCCGGCGCCGCCGGCCGCGTAGGTCGCCGGGTCGACCGCGCCGACGCCGTAGAGCAGCGCCGACATCAGGCGGGTGAGGCCGAACGCGGCGGCCAGCCCCGCGCCGACGCCGATCCCCGCGAGCGCCAGGCCGTGGCGCAGCACCAGGCCGCCGACGTCGCGGCGGCGGGCGCCGAGCGCCATGCGCACGCCGATCTCGCGCCGCCGCTGGGCGACCGCGTAGGAGGTGACGCCGTAGATGCCGATGCCGCCCAGGAGCAGCGCGGTCGCCGCCGCGATCGCCAGCATCACGAGCGTGAACGAGGTGCGCGCCATCGAGCGCTCCCGGATCTCCTCGAGCGTCTCGACGCCGGCCAGCGGCAGGTTGGGGTTGACCGACCAGATCGCCCGCCGCACCTCGTCGAGGAAGCCCGCCGCGCCGACCCGCGGCGAGCGGATGACGAACGCCACCGTGCGCGGCGCGAACAGCCCGGGCTCGAAGAAGCCGTCGATCGCCAGCGGCCAGTAGACGGTCGCGGTCGCCGGCCGGGCGACGCCGTCGTCGCGGATGTCGCCGACCACGCCGACGATCTCCCGCCAGGGCGAGGTCGGGTAGGGCTTGATCCGCCGGCCGAGCGCGGCCGCGGGGTCGTCGGGCCAGTACTCGCGCGCGAGGTTCTCGGTGATCGTCGCCACCGAGGCGCGGTCGTGGACGTCGGCCCAGGAGATCTCGCGGCCGGCGACCAGCGGCTGGCCCATGGTCGCGAGATAGCCGGGGGCGACCCACTTGAAGCGGCGCATCGGCGGGATCTGGTCGGCGGGCGGCGGGAAGTCCTCGACGAAGATCGGGTCGTTGCTGTCCCAGCCGTCCATGGTGATCGACGTGGTCAGCGCCGCCGACTCGACGCCGGGCAGCGCGGCGATCCGGCCGAGGATCTCCTCGTAGAGCTGGACCACCCGCTCGGGCTCCGCGACCTCGGCCTCGGGGACCGAGAGCCGCAGCGCCTGCACCGCCTCGGGCGCGCGGAAGCCGGGGTCGACCGCGGAGAGCGCCCGGAAGCTCCGGATCATCAAACCGGAGCCGATCATCAGCACCAGCGCGAGCGCGATCTGGACCGCGACCAGCGCGTTGCGCGTCAGGTTGCGCTCGCGGCCGGCGGCGCCGCGGCCGCCCTCGCGCAGCGCGCCGAGCAGGCGCGGCGGGTCGAGCTTGACCACCGGCAGGGCGCCGAAGAGCGCCGCCGCGGCGAGCGAGACGCCGAGCGTGAAGGCGACGACGGTGGGGTCGATCGCGATCTCGTCGAGGCGCGGCAGCCCGCGGGGCGCGAGGCGGACCAGGAGCCGGATCCCGGCCCACGCGAGGCCGAGCCCGGCGGCGCCGCCGGCGAGGCCGAGCAGCAGGCTCTCGAAGAGGAAGCCGCGGCCGAGCCGGCCGCGCCCGGCGCCGAGCGCGGAGCGCACCGCCAGCTCGGAGCGGCGCGCCTCGGCGCGCACCAGGTAGAGGTTCGCGACGTTGCCGCACGCGATCAGGAGCACGATCCCGACCGTGCCGAGCAGCACCCACAGCACGCGGCCGACGTCGCCGACCACGTCCTCCTCGAGCGGCCGCAGGTTGGCGCCGAGCCCGGCCTGGTCGGCCATCTCGCGGGTGAAGCCGGCGGGCAGCGGGAAGCGGTCGAGCGCGATCGGGATCATGCGCGCGACCTCGGCGTTGGCGCGCTCGACGGTCATCCCGGGGGCGAGCCGCGCCACCCCCTGGTAGCTGAAGTTGCCGAAGAAGACCTCCTCGCGGTCGAAGCGGAACGGCAGGTAGAGGTCGGGCTCGTAGTCGAGGAACTGGAGGTCGGGCGGCATCACCCCGATCACCTCGTGGGGCGCGCCGTCCACGCGCAGGGTCTGCCCGATCGCCGCGGGATCGCCGCCGAAGCGCTCCCGCCAGTAGCGGTGGGCGAGGATCACGGTCTCGGCGGTCCCCGGCGAGTCGTCCTCGGCGGAAAACAGCCGGCCGTGGAGCGGGGTGACGCCGAGCACCGGCAGCGTGCCGTCGGTGACCCAGATCGCCGGCACCTCCTCGGGCTCGCCGCGCCCGGTCACCGAGGCGGTGCCGTTGTCCCACATCCCGGTGTCGGTGAAGGCATCGCTCTCCTCCCGATAGGTGAAATAGAGCGCCGGCGACTGGTTGAGCCGGTCGAACCCGAGCCCCGGCGCGGTGTGCCACACCCCGACCAGCCGCTCCGGCTCGGGGAACGGCAGCGGCTGGAGGAGGACGCCGTGGACGACGGTGAAGACCGCCGCCGTGGCGCCGATCCCGACCGCCAGGGTGAGGATCGTGACGGCGGTGAAGAGCGGTGCGCGGGCGAGGCGGCGGAGCGTGGTGCGCAGGGGGTGGGGGAGGCTCATGGGCTCCTCGTCGGGGTCGGCGGTTGGGTGCGCGGCCGCCAGGCGGCTCTTGGCCGTGGACTACGAGAGCGGCGGGCGGCGGGTTCCAGCCGGGACGGCGGGGGCGGCCCGGCGGCGCGGGGAAGGGGGGCGCAGCTCTCCTCGAAGAGTTCAGCCGGCGGGCGGAGCGGTCGAGGCGGGCGGCGGGGGAGCGGCCTGCTGGGCGAGGAAGGCGCGGATCGTCTCCTGCTCGGCCGGCTCGCGGATGCGGGTGAAGAGCTTCTCGCCCAACAGGTAGATCGTCACCGGCTGGTCGAACGGCAGCTCGGCGTACATCTTGCCGCCCGCGAAGTGGCAGGGCATGCAGCGCGCCTGCAGGATCGGCTGGATCTCGGCGTCGAAGTCGACCGGAGCGCGGCTTCCGGCCGGCGCGTTCGCGTCGCCTCCGGCGGCCGGAGCCGCAGCGGCGGCGGCGACCGGAACGACCGGCACCGCGTCGCCTCCGGCGGCCGAAGCCGCGGCGGCGGCGGCCGGGTTCGCATCGCCGTGCGCGGCCGGCACCGCGTCGCCTC
>CAZNIX010000299.1:0-6155 GCA_964573125.1 uncultured Thermoanaerobaculia bacterium | reverse complement strand
CGGCCGACGCCGAGTGCCCGCGCGGCGCGCGGTCGGCGCGCTGGTCGGAGGCCGAGCAGGCCGGCGCGCGCGGCGACGACGCCCTCGCCGCCCGTCTCGCCGCGGCCAACCGCCGCTACCGCGAGCGCTTCGGGCACCTCTTCATCGTCCGCGCCAGCGGCCGGAGCGGCGCCGAGATGCTCGCCTTGCTCGAAGAGCGCCTGGCCAACGACCCCGCCCGCGAGCTCGCGCTCGCCGCCGCCGAGGAGCGCACGATCACCCGCCTGCGGCTGGAAAAGCTACTCGGCGGCAGCCATTAGCGGGGCCGCCACGCACCATAGACTGCGACCCGAGTCGGAGGAGCCAGCGAATGAGCGCGATCACCACCCACGTCCTCGACACCGCGCGCGGCCGCCCGGCCGCGGGCCTCGGCGTCACCCTCGAGCAGCACGCCGAGGACCACGGCTGGCGCGAGGTCGGCCGCGCGATCACCGACGCCGACGGCCGCGCCCGCGACCTGCTGCCCGAAGGCGCGCGCCCGGGCGCCGGCGCCTGGCGCCTCCGCTTCGCGGTCGGCCACTACCAGGCGAGCGGCGGCGGCCACAGCTTCTACCCGGAGGTCACCGTCGAGTTCACCGTCGACGAGACCGGCCAGCACTACCACGTCCCGCTCCTGCTCAGCCCGTTCGGCTATACGACCTACCGCGGGAGCTGAGCGGTTCGGCTCGTCCGGTGCCGAGGTCTTCGCTGTTCGTTTGCCCGCGAAGTGAGCACGGGTGTAGAGTGAATGCTCAATCTGGCCCGGCGGGTCAAGGCGCGCCGGCGGAGGAGACGGCCGATGGCGGAGTCGAGCTTCACCGGTTCGATCTCGATTGAGGAGCTGCGAGCGGTCGTCTTCAAGGGACGCGAGTCCTGGGTGGTGCAGTGCCTGGAGTTCGACATCGCCGCTCAGGCGCCGAGCCTGGAGGCGCTGCCCGTGCGCCTCGCCCGAGCCTTGCTGGCCGAGATCGAGTTCAGTCAGCAGCGCGGCGAAGAGCCTTTCAGCAGACTGCCGCGCGCCCCGGAGAAGTACTGGGACATGGTCCCCGGTGCCACCGAAGAGGATCGCGAAGCCTGGAGGCCCTTCCTGCCGGGCTTCGTCGACAACCGGCTGAGCATCCTGCGGGCGGAGTCCGCGTCCGTCTGAAGGCCCTTGGCGACCTCCGGGCATCCATGACTGCTGACGCTGGAGCAGCTCGTAACACGCGTAAGGGGCGAGTTTGGTCAACCCGCCGCTGATTGCGTGCGGCTGCTCGCCTACCTTCGCGGCATCGCCGACGACGACCTGCTGGAGCCCGAGACGATCCGCTCGCTGCTCGTGCGCTGCGCGCTGCCGTGGGAGGACTTCGGGCTCGATCCGAACTGACCGCAACGCTCCGCGCGACACCGGTCCCGAGCCTCCAGGAGATCCTCCTCGACGGCGAGCTGTTACGGCCTCTTCGGCGATGTTGAAGCCGCGAGCCGTGCTACGCTGCCCCGTGTCACCCGAGGAGATCCGACGCTGGATGGACGGCCGGCGCGCGGCGGCGCGGCGCGAGCGGGACGAACTCCAGGCGCCCGACCCGGAGGTCGCCTTGCGGCGCGGCCTGGCGATGATCGCGCTCGCCAGCCGTCTCCACGGCTGGCCGTTGCCGGAGAGCGAACGGGACCGCCGGCAGGATCGCGAAGCGTACGACCGGTGGGCGACGCTCCGGCGCCGGCTGGCCGGACGATGACCGGCGACGCCTCGCTGCTCGAGGCGCTCGCCGCTCTCGCCCGCGCTCTCGACCGCTTCGGGAAGCCGTACATGCTCATCGGCGGGCTGGCCGTGATCGCGCGGGGCGTACCGCGGGACACGGACGACATCGACGCGACCGTGTGGGCGGCGGGACTCGAGCTCGACGACCTGCTGGCCGTGCTCTCCGAGGAAGGCATCACCGGCCGGATCCCCGATCTCTACGCCTTCGCACGCCGCAGCCAGGTCCTCCTGCTGCAGCACGAGCCGAGCGGGACGCCGCTGGAGATCAGCCTGGCCTGGCTGCCGTTCGAGGAGGAGGCGATGGCGCGCGCCGAGACCCTGGTCCTGAGCGGGGCTCGGCTGCCCGTTGCCGTCGCGGAGGATCTGGTGGTGTACAAGACCGTCGCGTGGCGGGATCGCGACCGCGCCGACGTCGAACGCCTCCTGGCGGCGCACCGGGGAGCGATCGATCTCGACCGCGTCCGCGGTCTCGTGCGGCAGTTCGCCGAGGCGCTCGACGAACCCGAACGGATCGCCGAGTTCGAGCGCCTGGTCCGCCGCGTCGAGGCTGGTCGCGACGACGAGTAGCGGGCGGCCACCCGCCGCCGCCCTCACCCCCGCCGCGCCGCCAGGATCTTGAGAAACGAGCGGGCGCGGATCTCCTCGAGGGTGAGCCCGGTGCGCTCGGCCGCTTCGGCTTCCGAGAGCGCGCCGCAGTTGACCGCGCGCAGGAAGTAGTTGAGGAGGCCCTGGCCGGTGGCGGCGTCGTCGAAGACGTCGCCGATCAGGGTCGCCTGGGCGGCCTTGGCGATGAAGTGGCGGAGGCGCTGGCCCGCGGCGTCGAGGCCGCCGAGGAAGAACGAGTAGACCGCGGCGTAGCGGGTCGGGAGCTGCGCCGGGTGGAGGTCCCAGCCCTGGTAGTAGGCGCGGACCAGCGAGTGGCGGACGTGGTCGGCGTGGAGACGCCAGGCGGCGTGGACCGTTCGGCGGTTCTCCTCCTCCTGCGCGGCGGTGAGCGGCGGTCCGCCGGGGGCGGCGCGGTGGGGTGCGACCGGCAGCACGTTGGTCGCGCCGTCGCAGATCCACACCCCGGTGCCGGCGAGCGCGACCTGGAGCACGTGGCGCGCGAAGTCGCACGCCGGGTGGGTCATGTGCTGGTGGGCGGCGGTGATGCCCAGGAGCGCGGTGTAGTCGTAGGTGCCGAAGTGGGCGGCTACGCAGCGCCCGCCGCCGGCCTCGACCAGCGCCGGCGCCGCCGCCTCGCCGCCGGCGGCGAAGATCGACTGCGGAGTCTCGATCATCACCTCGAAGCGGAGCGAGCGGGGCGGCAGGCCGAGCCGCTCCTCGAGGCGGTCGAGCAACGAGGCCAGCACCGCCGGCTGCGTGGGCGAGGTGATCTTGGGCAGGGTGACGACGAAGCGCTCGAGGAACGCCGCCGGCGGCGCGCCGCCGCAGCGCTCGACCAGCGCGGTGAAGAAGAGGTCGAGCGTGCGCAGGCCGCGCGCCTTCAGCTCCTCGGACAGCGGCTTGATGCGGAAGCCGAGAAACGGCGGCAGCGTCGCCGCGGCGAGGCCGGCCGCGACCTCGGCGGCGGTGCGCTCGGCGTCGGCGTCCTCCTCGGCGTCGGGGCGGTTGCCGTAGCCGTCCTCGAAGTCGATCCGGAAGTCCTCGACCGGCTCGCGCCGGAGCTTCTCGCGCACGCGCTCGTAGACCGGCGCCGCCAGCTCGGGCGGGACGCCGGCGGCTTCGGCGAAGGTCGCGGCGTCCGGGCCGTAGGCGTCGAGCGCGGCGAGCGCGAGCTGGCCGAGACGCGCCGCGGTGTCGCGCTTGAAGATCTGCGCTCCGCCGTAGACCGTGTGCACCGGCTGGCGCCGACCGGGGTCGCCCGGCCAGCGGGCGGTGACCGCGGCGTTGGCGGCGGCGAGGCGGTCGAGGAACGGGGCGAAGTCGTCGGGGCCGAGCGTGGGCGTCATGAGGGCTCCTCGGCGCCGGCGAGGGCGAGGACGATCCGCCGCACCACCCGTTCGAGCGCGAAGCGGCGGTAGTCGGCGGTCGAGCGGACGTCGTCGATCGGGGTCACCGCCGCGGCGGCGAGGCGGCCGGCGAGGGCGGCGGTCTCGGCGTCCGCCGGGCAGCCGGTGATCGCGGCCTCGACCTCCGCAAGGCGGACCGGCGTCGGCGCGACGCTCCCGGCGGCGAGCCGGAAGAGGTCGAACCGACCGCCCACGACTCGGCCGAGTGCCGCGACCACCACCTTGCTGATCGCCTGCGCGGCGCGGGTGCCGACCTTGCGGAAGGCCTGGCGCGAGCCCGCGGGCGGCGGCGGCAGGCGGAGCGCGGCGAGCAGCTCGCCGGGGCGGAGCGCGGTCGCGCGGTAGCCGGTGTGGAACTCGCGGTAGGGGATCCGGCGCTCGCCGGCGGCGCTCGCCGCGACCGCCTCGGCGTCGAGGACCAAGAGCACCGGCAGCGAGTCGCCGGCCGGGCTGGCGTTGGCCGCGTTGCCGCCGATCGTCGCCCGGTTCTGGATCTGCCAGCCGCCGACCACCGCCGCGGCCGCGGCCAGCGCCGGGTAGCGCGCACGGACGAGCGGCGAGCGGCGGATCTCGGCGAAGGTCGCGGCGGCGCCGATCTCGAGGCCGCCGGCGTGGTCTCCTTCGGTCAGCTCGCGGATCCCGGACAGCTCGGGCACGCGCAGCAGGTCGAGCACCGCCGGCAGGTCGGCGCGCTTCTCGGGCTCGCACACCATCAGGTCGGTGCAGCCGGCGACCGGGCGCAGCTCGGGATCGGCGGCGAGCAGGCGCACCGCCTCGTCGAGGGAGGTCGGGACGGCGGACCGGGTCATCCGCGGGGTTGCTCCGTCGCGGCATCTAGGCCGTCCACCGCCAGCGCGCGAACGATCCCCTCGTAGCCGGTGCAGCGGCAGAGGTTGCCGGCGAGCGCCGCGCGCACCTGGTCGCGCGAGGGCGCGGGGCGGTCGCGCAGGAGCGCGACCGCGGTGACCACGATCCCCGGCGTGCAGGCGCCGCACTGGACGCCGCCGCTTTCGACCAGCCGCTCGACCAGCGCCCGGGCCGGACCGGCGGCGAGCGCCTCGACGGTGTCGACCGTCCGCCCGGCGCACTGCACCAGCGGCACCAGGCAGGAGAGCACCGGGCGGCCGTCGAGCAGCACCGTGCAGGCACCGCACTCCCCTTCGCCGCACCCCTCCTTGGTGCCGGTGGCGCCGAGCCGCTCGCGGACGACGTCGAGCAGGCGCTCCAGCGGGTGGCCGTCGACGGTCACCGGCTCGCCGTTGACCGTGAACTCGACCTTCATCGCCCGTTCCCCGCCGCCCGCGCGGCCATCAGCCGCTCCGGCGTCGCCGGGATCTCGGCGGCGGCGATCCCGGTCGCGTTCTCGATCGCGGCGAGCGCGGCCGGCGCGCCGCCGTCCATCGGCAGCTCGCCGACGCCCTTGGCCCCGAACGGCCCGCCGGACCACGGCCGCTCGAGCAGGTGGACCTCGAGCCGCGGCGCGTCCATCGCGGTCGGGACGATGTAGGTCGCGAGCCGGTCGTTGAGGTAGCGGCCGCGGTCGAGCTTGACCTCCTCCATCACTCCCCAGGCGATCGCCTGGAGCGTGCCGCCCTCGATCTGGCCGGCGCACAGCACCGGGTGGATGGCGCGGCCGACCTCGCACACCGCGGTGACCTCGACCGGGCGCACCTCGAGGGTGTCGGGATCGACTTCGACCTCGACCACGTCGGCGCCCCAGGCGTAGGTCGGGTAGGCCGCGCCGCGGTAGGTCGCCTCGTCGAACGCCTGCCCCGCCGGCGGCTCGTGGCGGTGGGTGACCTCGAGCGCGCCGCGCGCGGCGAAGACCGCGGCCGCCACCTCGCGGAACTGCCAGCTCCCCCCGACCGCGGCGGTGACCGTCCCCTCGGCGACCGCCAGCCCGCCACCCACCCCCTGCTCGTCGCGCCAGGCGTCGAGCACCGCGTCGCGCAGCCCGCGCACCGCCGCGACCAGCGCGCCGCCGACGATCATCGTCGTACGCGAGGCGACCGTCGGGCCGGAGTCCGGCACCTCGCCGGTGTCGGGCTCGGGGAAGCGGAGGTCGTCCGCGGTCAGGCCGGCGGCGGCGCACGCCATCTGCGGGAAGATCGCGGCGCACCCCTGGCCCATGTCGGTCATCGCGGTCAGGACCTCCAGACGGCCGTCCGCGGCCAGGCGCGCGGTCACCGGCGAGCGCATCCGCCGCTCGCCGTTGCCGGTGAAGCCGGCGCCGTGGAAGTAGAGCGAGAGGCCGACGCCGCGCAGTGGAGCCCCCCCCGCGGCGGCGGCGACCCGCGACGGCGAACCGCCGACCACAGCGGGCGGCCCGGTCCGGTGCGCGCCTGCGTCGGCGACCGGCGACGGCGAAGCGCTGGCGGCCGCTGCCG
>CAZNIX010000298.1:0-6203 GCA_964573125.1 uncultured Thermoanaerobaculia bacterium | reverse complement strand
GCTCGAGCCCGAGGGAAGCGCGCTCGTCGGCTGGATCGGCGCGCTCCCGCGTGACGGCGGCGCCGGCGGCGAGCACGGCGGGGCGGCGGGAGAGGGCACCCCGAGGGGCGCGGTCTGGCTGCGCCGGATCGCGCCCGGCGGCACGGCCGGAGCCCCCCTGCGGGTGGCCGCGACCTCGACCGCCCGCGCCAGCGGCTTCCCGCGCCTGCTCGTCCGCGGCGACGACTTGTGGCTGACCTGGGTCGAGACCGGCGACCCGGCTCGGCTGCTCTTCGGCCGCCTGCCGCGGGCGGCGGTACCGGCCGCGGCCGGGACCCGGACCGGCGGCGCCGGCGTGGACTGACACCGCGGGCGGTCGTTGCCGGTAGTCTCTTCGCGCGCGATGATCCCCGCCGGTCGCGCGGAGGGCCATGCGGCCGGGGGAGCCTCGAGGAGAAGAAGGAGCGTGTTCCAGCGCCAGGCGCACCAGCGAGGAGGGGTCCGATGAGCCGCCGCCGGGCGGCCAGCGCGGACCGGGCGGCGGCGAGCGCCGTCGGACCGGGGCCGCCGCCGCCACTTCTGGTCGGCGACGTCGGCGGCACCAACGTGCGGCTGGCGGTGGCGGCCGGCGGCGAGCTGCGCGATCGCCGTTCGTTCACGGGGCCGGAAGACGCGGCGGCGCTCGAGGCGGCGCTCGACGACTACCTGCGCGGCCTCGAGATCGCGGCGCGCCCCCACGCCGGCGTGATCGCCGTCGCCGGGCCGATCCTCGGCGATCGGGTGCGCCTGACGAACCGGGAGTGGGAGTTTTCGGTCGTGCGCCTCGGCTGCAAACTCGGGCTCGCGCTGCGGGTGGTCAACGATCTCGCCGCGGTCGCCGCCGGAGCGGTGACCGCGGGCGCCGACGCCGTCGAGGAGGTCCAGCCGGGCACCCGCGCGGAGTCGGCCCCGCGCGCGTTCCTCGGCGTCGGCACCGGCCTCGGCGTCTCGCTTGCCGTGCGCTGCGGCGAGCGCTGGCACGTCGTGCCCACCGAGGGCGGGCACCGCGACCTCGCCGCGTCCGACCCCGCGGAGTGGCGGCTGGTCGAGGCGCTCGGCCGCCGGCACGGACACGTCTCGGCCGAGCTGGCGCTCTCGGGCCCGGGGCTGCTCGAGCTGTACCGCGCACTGGGCGAGATCGAGGGCGCCGCAACCCCGGCCGCGGCGCCCGAGGAGATCGACCGGCTGGCGCGCGCCGGCGACGCCCTCGCCCGCTGCGCACTGAAACGATTCTCCGGCTGGCTCGGCGCCTTCGCCGGCGACCTCGCGCTGACCGCGGGCGCGCGCGGCGGCGTCTACCTGGCCGGCGGCATGCTGCCGCGGATGGGCGAGCTGTTCGACCGCGCGGAGTTCCGCCGCCGCTTCGCCGCCAAGGGGCGCTTCCGCGCCTACCTCGAGGCGGTCCCGGTCCGCCTCATCACCCGGCCCGAGATCGCGCTCCTCGGCTGCCGGGAGCTGGCGGTGGGGACGGTGTCCGCGGGCTGATGAGCGGTCCCGAGAGCAGTCCGCCGCGGGCGATCCACGCCGAGCCCCTACACCGGCGGCAGCTCGACGTCCGCCGGCAGCGCCCCCGGGATGCGGTACATGTAGACATCGAACTCGAAGCTGCCGTCCGGGAGCACCCGGGTGTGATTGAGGATCGGGTAGAACCACCAGCCGGGATACTGGCTGCTCTTCATGACCTCCCAGGACGGTCGGGCGGGCACGTCCTCGATCGAGCGGTGCATCTCGTCGCACAGCTCGTCGATCCAGCCCCTCGGCGTATCGGGGTCTCCCTGGATGCTGCGCTCCCAGCGCGCCACGAGATCGCCGAGCGTGAGCTCCCTGGCCCCGGTCGTATAGCCGAAGTGGAGGAGCGCTTGCCCGAACGAGTGGCCGACCGTGGCCGACTCCTTGAGGATGCGGTAGCGATCCCCGCGTTCGGACGCATCGCGCAGTTGCCGCGCCTGCGCCGCCGACAGCGCCAACGTGAAACGGTCCCAGCGATAGCGCTCCTCACGCGTTCCCGGCAGCGAGAACTGCACGAGCTCCCGGTACAGGCTCTCGGCTCGCGTCTCCAGGATGTCGCCGTGCACTTCCGGCTGGAAGGCCCGGCCGCGGATGAAGAAGCCGACGTGCTTGTGGAACTGGGCGACGAACTTGCGGATGTCGTCCTTTTCGAGCTTGAAGACCACGTCGTCGCCGAACACCCGGCTCACGGTGGCGCCGGCCTGAAACAGCACGATGCGGGTCTCCGGCGTCTCGTCCGAGGGGTCCGTCGCCACGCCGCACTCCCACAGGCAGAACTCCCAGTCCTTGTCCGGCGTGGTGTAGATCAGGAGCACTAGCCGCGCCTCGCTGAGGGCCTCGCGAAGCTGCGGTCGCAGCGGCTCGCCGATGACCGTGCTCGCTCGGTAGTCCGACGACTGGAAGATGCTGCTGAGAGCCACGCTCCAGAGTTGAAAATGCTTGCTGAAGACGCTCGCGATTTCGTGGTCGTCGTGCCGGTGGCTGATGAAGATCTGCTTGGCCATCCTCACACCTCATGAAGCGATCCGGGGCAGCGCGGACCCTCGGACGCATCGCGACGCATGCCGCTGCCTCCACAGGAGGCTCAGCTCGCCGAGAAGCTCGCGCACCTGGCTCGGGGAGCTCAGCCGGTATCGGGCGCTGGTGGTGCGGCCAACCTCCGAGACGAGCACGGTCACGCCATCGGGCTGGAGCCGAAGGAAGGCGTCTTCGTCGGTGCGGTCGTCTCCGAAATAGGCCGTCCTGGAGGCGGCAACGCCGCTGAGATTGCGGAGAACCTCGAGCGCCCGTCCCTTGTCGGCGCCGAGCGGCCTCGCTTCCAGAACCTGGTCGCCGCGGATCACCTCGAAGATGCCGGCGCGGACCCACGGCGACGCCGCCCGGCGGAACCCCCTGCGGGCCGAGGCCGCAGCTCGCCTGGTCGCGTTTCGCGTGTGCAGCGCCAGCGATGTCCCCTTGTTCTCGACCAGCACCCCCGGCAACGGCGCCAGAACTTCGGGCAGAGCGGACTCGAGCCGGCGGACGGCGGCCGCGGCCGCCCGCCGGTCGACGAGGAACAGGCGAGGCCGGCCGGGGGCCGCAACCACCGCTCCATGGCCGCCGGCGAGGTACAGTCCCGCGACCGGCAGCAAGCGCTCGAGATCCTCGATCCGGCGACCGGAAACGACGCCGATCCGGATCGAGTCGGCGGCGGCCAGCTCCCGCAACAGCCCGAGCAGACGCCGGCCCGGCCTGGCAAGCTCGGGCTGGGGCGCGAAAGGGACCAGCGTCCCGTCGTAGTCGAGCAGGACGAGGCCGCGCTCCCACTGCCGGAGGCGATCGAGCAACGCGCCGTGGTCCGCCGCGATCGACCTCATCCGACCCCACCGTCCGGGCGGGCGAGACCGGGGGCGGCGTCGGAGCCGCTGTCACCCATCTCCTCGATCAAACGGTTCACCCACCACCGGACGTCGCGTTCGCGGACCGTCGTCCTCAGGCGGCGCATTCGCGCACGCCTCTCCGCAGAGCTCGTCATGAGCGCCTGGCGGATGCCTCTGACGACCTCGAGCGGATGGTGGGGGTTGACCACCACGGCGGCGTCGCCGAACTCCTCGGCGACGCCGGCGAATCGGCTGAGAACGACCGCTCCGTCCTCCTCCGGCTTCGACGCCACGTACTCCTTGGCCACCAGGTTCATGCCGTCCTTCAGCGGCGTCACGAGCATCAGGTCGGACGCGAGGTAGTAGGGGACCAGATCGTCCTGCGGCAGACCGCGAAGGCGCAGCTCGATCGGGCGCCACGCACCCGCGCCGAGGCGATCGTTCACCCGCCGCGCCGCGGCCTCGACGTCCGCCCGCAGGCGGCCGTACTCGCTGATCCGCTCCCGGCTCGGGACCGCGATCTGGACGAAAGTGATCCGCCCCCTGAGCTCGGGGTAGGTCAAGAAGAGCAGCTCGATCGCACGAGCCCTTTCGATGATCCCCTTGGTGTAGTCCAGCCGCTCGACGCTGAGCGCGAGGTGCTCGACCGCGGCCGCCCGGCGGATCCCCGCCGCCGCGCTGCGCACGGCGTCCGAGCGGGCGAGCAGATCGAAGCGGGCGGCGTCGACCCCGAGCGGGATCGCGCGCACCTCGACCTGACGGGTACCGAGGCGGACCCGGCGCCGATGGCGGTCGACTCGAACCGAGCGCAGACCTTCGACGCAGTCCAGGAAGTTGCCGACGTCATGGTCGCGGTGAAAGGCGACCAAGTCGCTCGCCACCAGGCCGCTCAGCAGCTCGCGCCGCCAGGGATTGGCACGCATCAGGTCGGACGACGGAAACGGAATGTGCCAGAACAGGACGATGCGCGCCTCCGGGGCCCGCTGCCGGACGAAGCCCGGCACGAGTCCGAGCTGGTAGTCGTGGACCCACACCGCACCTCGCCCTGACCGCCGTTCCTCGAGCACGGCGGCGGCGAACCTCCGATTGGCGTCCACGTAGGCGCGCCAGTGCCGCGCCGACGACTGGCATCGCTCCGGAAAACCGTGCGACAGCGGCCAGATGAGCCGGTTGGCGAGCCCGTGGTAGAAGTCGTCGGCCTCCGCGGGCGGAATCCCGATCGTGCGCAGCGTGTACCCGGGACCCGGCCCGGTCGCGATCCGCCGCCGCCGACCGTCGCCGCCGCCGCTCCAGGCGATCCAGGAGCCACCCAGGCTCCGCGCTAGCCACTCGACCGCGCCGGCCACGCCGCCTGCGGAGACCTCGCGGCCGCCTCCCCCGGCGCCGGCAGGAGGCTGTCGTGCGCGGCTGGAAACGAAGACGTGGGGCCAGCCCTGCGGCGGTGCTCCGACCGGCCCTTCGGCCAGGCACTCCGCGATCGAAGACCGCGCCCGAGCCGGCTGCGGGGACGATGAGTGGCTTGATCGCATTGCCGTTGCGCCGCCGAACCGCGCGCCGACAGCGGCGGCCAGGGGGGATCGCCTCGTGAGACGTCGAGCCGCTGGACTGCCGCGAGTATACGCGATCCTGGAGCGAGTCCTACAGGACGGGAGGGTGCGCTCGAAGAGGCGCTGCGGAACTCCGCGCCGGAACGCTTCTTCGGGTCGGGTTCGCGTGGTGCCGGAGGCGGGATTCGAACCCGCACGACCTTGCGGTCGGAGGATTTTGAGTCCTCTGCGTCTGCCGTTTCGCCACTCCGGCCGGGCTCGGCGCGGGCGCCGGGAGGGCGATCCTAGCAGCCCGCGGGGTGGCTCGTTGGGAAGGGCGATGCCCGTCGGTCGTCGGACGCGCGGGCGGCAATCTGGCGGCAATTCTCACGGTGCGTTGACAGGAGCGCGCACCTGGTGTATACTGCGAGCCTCAAGTGTAGGTCCTGCAAGGACTTACCGAGAGAAGTCTCCATGCTCTGAGCGAGTTTCGACACTCTTGACGAGCTGCCGGGTCGAGCCCGCGGGGGAGCTTCCAGACATCGACCGTGCGGTCGGCGGTGCCGGTGCGGGTCCGCCCGGTCACGATCACGCCATACCAGGGAGCCTAGGGAACGTGGAATTCAAGCCGGGGCAGAAGGTGGTCTACCCCAACCACGGGGTCGGGGTGGTCGAGAAGATCGAGGACAGCCAGATCGACGGCACGGAGCAGACGTTCTACTTCCTGCGCCTGCTGTCGAACAACTCGAAGGTGATGGTGCCGGCCGACAACCTCGAGCTGGTCGGGCTGCGTCCGCTGTGCGACGAGGACGCGATCGACCAGCTCCTCGAGATCCTCGAGGACGGCAACATCGACACCTACAAGGACTGGAAGGGGCGCTACAAGCAGAACCTCGACAAGATGAAGACCGGCCGCCTGACCGAGGTCGCCGAGGTGCTCAAGAACCTCCGCCTGGTCAGCCAGCGCAAGAGCCTCTCGTTCCGCGAGAAGAAGATGTACGAGCGCGCCAAGTACTTCATCGTCAGCGAGCTGGCGCACGTCAAGGAGATCAGCGAGCGGCGCGCCGAGGAGCTGGTCGAGGACGCCCTGGCCTCCAGCCTGGAGAAGCGCGCCCGGGCCAAGAAGGCGAGCTGAGCGCGACCCGATGAGCGCGCTCCGCGATCACGCCCTCTCCGGCCTCGCCGGCGTGCTGGCCGGCTTCGTCGCCGCCTACTTCTTGTTCGAGTCGGTGGCCGAGCGCCAGCCGCCGCGGCGCGCCGTCCACGGCGACGCGGCCACGGCGGTCGCCGC
>CAZNIX010000297.1:0-6232 GCA_964573125.1 uncultured Thermoanaerobaculia bacterium | reverse complement strand
AAGCCTTTCCGGCTCCTTTTGCTACCCCCTACGCGCTCAGCACGCTTGTTCAGGGGCTAGCCAGCGGCCTAGGCTCTTCTCGCTCTCTCCGCTCCTGCGGCCAGCCAGTAGCCCCTCGGTCCCGATATGTTCGTCGAGGTAGGGCCACTCGATGGCATAGCCGCCGCCGATCAGGATCCAGTTAGCGCGTTCCGCGGGCGTGCCGTGGGCGAGACGCGGGTACCAGGCCACGTGCCGTGGGCGAGACGCGGGTACCAGGCCAACGGCACGGTGAGGGAATGACCGTCCGCGAGGCGGACCGTCAGGTCTGTCTCGGAGACCTCGACCGCAGCCGCTGCGGGCTCCGTCTCAAGCCCCATGCCAGGCTCGGGCAGGGCGGTCATGCTGTGGGAGAGCGCTCATGCCGCGCCTTGCTGAGGGCGCGACCGGCTTCGGCGCGCATGCGTGCCTTCCCCGTGTAGGCGCCGGTCGCCGGCAGGATGCGGTAGAGATCGGTCAGCCGGGCACGCTTTCGCACTCGCACCCGATCACCCTCCGGGGTCAGGTCGAAGAGAACGTCGTCCCCGGTCTCGATCTCGAGCGCCTTGACTGGGATCGTGATCTGGCCCTTGGGGGTGACCCTTGCCATTTCGATTCCTCGCGCTTCGAGGGTTCCTTGTTCCGCACTCTAGTCTGGGAGGACCTGAGGAGCAAGGCGCTTGGGATGGGCAGGTCGGCCAGGCGCGGCGATCCTGTACAGTCCTCCCAACCGATGGAGAACGTCTACTTCGCCCTCACCGAGGAGTTCAACCGGTCCGGTCGCATCGCCGTGCTCGGCTCGGGGCAGGCGGTGGTCTGGCACCGGCTCGCGATCATGAGCAAGGACGGGGACTGGATCCTGCGCGAGTCCGAAGCGGCCTGCGCCCGGGTGCTTGCGGTCCTCGGCGAGCGCGGCGCCCGGTATCGGTTGGGAGCGCCCCTCGACGTCGGCTGGCTCGCCGGCGGCTGGTCGAGCCATTTCGAGTTCTTCGACGAGCGAGGGCGGCGCGTGCGGTGCGATTTCTTCTCGCGTCCGCCCCGCCTCTCCCCGGTGGAGGTCGAGGCCCTGTTCACCGACTCGGACCAGCCTCCGGTGGTCGGCGTCGACGCCCTGGTGCGGATGAAGCAGAGCCAGCGGGCCAAGGACTACGCGGTGATCGGCGAGCTGGCCCGGCGGCTGCCGGCCGAGCGCGAGCTGGAGCTGACCACCGATCCCGATCGCATCCTCGCGCTCGCCCCGCTTTTCCCCGGGTGCGAGCGCCCTGCGGCGCGCGCCGCGCGCACCGGCGATCGGCTGGCGCTCGTCCGCGCCGTCGCGGAGGAGGTCGACGAGCTGCAGCGCCGCGACCGCGAGCGCCTGGCGGCCTACGAGAAGGCCGCCGAGCCCTACCTCGCCGCGGTGGCGAGGCTCGACCGGGACGACCTCGCCGTGCCCGGCGGGCATCGGCGGTTGCTCGACCTCGCCGCCCGTCTCCTCCCCACGCACCCCCTGGAGTCCCGATCGTGAAGATGCTCTCCGAAGACGACCTCGACCCCGCGGGGATGTCGGACGAGGAGCTGGCCGCCGCGTGGGATCTCTGGTTCGATCTCGCCCAGGCGACCAACGAGCACGATCCGCCCTGGACGCATGGGGTCTTCGTCGGGCTGGACCCGGCGACCCTCCGCCGCCGGGAATCGTCGGAACCGCCGGAGTCGTCCGGCTCGTAGACCGCGAAGGCCCGACCGCCGACGAGCGCCCTACGGTCGAGGCCGACCCGGGCCAGCGCCTCGCCGGCGACGGCGGCCCGCCTCACGGCGGCATGGATGATCGCCAGGGTGAGTCGCCGAGGCGCCGTCAAGAGCGAGAGAGCCCCCCGCCGCCCACGCCCTTTAGGCGTCGACGGCGGGAGGCCCTCCGGCCGCCGCGGGCGGGACGTGCCGTCGCGCCTCAGGCCGCAGGGCCGCTGCTTCCCGGCTCAGAGGGTGGGGACCGGGCCGGGCGTGGCCTCGATCCGCTTGGAGAGGACCCCGGCCGGGAACCAGTCCACCGGGGTGCCGTCGGGGAGCGACAGGCTGACCTGGATCTCGGACTCCGCCACGTTCCCGACCATCGTGACGCTGCCCTCGACGTTCAGGAACAGCGCCAACTCGTTGTCGGCGTCGAGGATCAGGCCGACGTCGACGATGGCGTAGGTTCGCAGGCCGGTCTGGATCCAGGCGCCGTGGCCGTTGCCGGCGCCGGCGCCGGGCAGGTAGAAGGTGGAGGTGAACGTCCCGTCGGGATGGAAGCTGTGCAGGACCGTCGTGCCGATGCTGGTGACGCCCTGCCAGCTTCCGACCAGCTCGACGCCGGGGGAGGCCTCGCCCTCCGCCGCCGGCGGATCGCCGGCGTGCGCGAAGGGCGCGACCAGGCCGAGAAGCAAGCCGAGGCCGAGGGACAAGGCAACCTTGCGGGTGCTGTACATACACGAAGACTCCTGATGCGGAACCGCATCGAAGTGCCGTCTCGAGGTGTGTCTTACCGGGAGCGGCGGCAGGGGAAGGATTCCTCTGCCATCGTAGTGATGTCGGATTCGGGAAAAGCATTTCACGCCGCGCGCGGCCCGCTTTGGGCTAGTATGCCGCGAACCCTTCGGGCCAGATCCCGAGAGACCTGCGGCAGGCGATGGAAACCGTACTGCACGACGTGCTCCTGGTCGGCGGCGGCGGCGCCGGGCTGAGGGCGGCGATCGCGGTCGCCGAGACCGCGCCGGCGCTGAGCGTCGCCGTGGCGTCGAAGGTCTATCCGATGCGCAGCCACACGGTCTCGGCCGAGGGCGGCGCGGCGGCGGTGATCAAGGCCGACGACAGCCTCGACGCCCACGCCTACGACACGATCAGCGGCGGCGACTGGATGTGCGACCAGGACGCGGTCGAGGCGTTCGTGCGCGAGGCGCCCGAGGAGATGCTCCGCCTCGAGCACTGGGGCTGCCCGTGGAGCCGCGAGCCCGACGGCCACATCGCGGTGCGGCCGTTCGGCGGCATGAAGACCGAGCGCACGTGGTACGCCGCCGACAAGACCGGCTTCCACATGCTGCACACGCTCTACCAGACCTGCCTCAAGTACACGGCGATCACGACCTACGACGAGTGGTTCGTCACTCGCCTCTTGGTCGACGACGGGCGCTGCCAGGGGGCGGTGGCGATCCAGCTCGCGACCGGCAAGGTCTACGCGCTGCTCGCCAAGGCGGTGATCCTGTGCACCGGCGGCTGCGGCAAGGTGTTTCCCTACACCACCAACGCGAACATCAAGACCGGCGACGGCATGGCGCTCGCCTACCGCGCGGGCGCGCCGCTCAAGGACATGGAGTTCATCCAGTACCACCCGACCGGGCTGCCGTTCACCGGCATCCTGATCACCGAGGCGGCGCGCTCGGAGGGCGGCTGGATGCTCAACAAGGACGGCTACCGCTATCTGCAGGACTACGACCTCGGCCGGCCCGAGCCCAAACCGGTCAAGAAGTCGATGGAGCTGGGGCCGCGCGACCGGCTGTCCCAGGCGTTCGTCCACGAGATGGCGAAGGGGCGGACGATCGAGACCCCGCACGGGCACGTCGTCCACCTCGACATCCGGCACGTCGGCGAGAAGGTGATCGACGCCAAGCTCCCGTTCGTCCGCGAACTGTGCCTCAAGTACGAGAACCTCGACCCCGTCCGCGAGCTGATCCCGGTGCGGCCGGTGGTCCACTACATGATGGGCGGCGTCCACACCGACGTCGAGGGCGCGACGCCGCTGCCCGGCCTCTACGCCGCCGGCGAGGTGGCGTGCGTCAACATCAACGGCGCCAACCGCCTGGGCAGCAACTCGCTGACCGAGATCGTGGTCTTCGGCGCCCGCGCCGGCAGGGCGGCCGCGCGCTTCGCCGCCGCGCAGTCGGAGCCCACCCACGGCGTCCTCGCCCAGGCGCTCGACGAGGAGCGGCGCCTCAACCGCGAGTTCCTGGAGAAGAGCGGCGGCAGCGAGCGCGTCGCCCCGCTGCGCGCCGAGATGCAGCAGGCGATGGAGAAGGGCGCCGGCATCTACCGCGAGGCGAAGGGGCTCGAGGCCGCCGCGGACGCGATCGCCGCGGTCAAGGAGCGGTTCGGCGACGTCGCGCTCGACGACCGCAGCCGGACGTTCAACACCGAGCTGACCGCGTGCCTCGAGCTCTCGAACCTGCTCGAAGTGGGCGAGGCGATGATCCACTCGGCGCTCCACCGGACGGAGTCGCGCGGCGCCCATCAGCGCACCGACCATCCGGAGCGCGACGACGAGCGGTTCCTCGCCCACTCGCTCGCGCACTGGAGCGCGGGCGGCGCGCCGCGCATCGACTACCTGCCGGTGACCATCACCCGCTGGCCTCCGGGCGAGCGCGTCTATGGACGGTGAGGGGGAGCGGATGGCCGAACCGATCACGATCGAGGTCCGCCGCTACCGGCCCGAGCTGGAGGACGAGCCGGTCTGGCAGAGCTTCGAGGTGCCGTACCGCGACGAGTGGATGGTGCTCGACGGCCTCAACTACATCAAGGACGCGCTCGACGGCAGCCTGTCCTACCGCTGGGCCTGCCGGATGGGGGTGTGCGGGAGCTGCGGGATGGTGGTCAACGGCGAGCCGGTGCTCACCTGCGCGACCTATCTCTCGTCGTTCGCGCCGGGGCCGGTGCGCGTCGAGCCGCTCCAGGGCTTCCCGGTGATCCGCGATCTGGTGGTCGACCTCCAGGACTTCGTCGCCAAGCTCAAGAGCGTCAAACCGTGGATCGTCCGCGACGAGGAGCGGCCGCTCTCGGAGGGCGAGTACCTGCAGACCCCCGACGAGCTGGCCGCCTACAAGCAGTACTCGATGTGCATCAACTGCCTGTTGTGCTATTCGGCGTGCCCGATCTTCGCGCTCGAGCCCACGTTCATCGGCCCCGCCGCGATCGCGCTCGCCCAGCGCTACAACCTCGACTCCCGCGATCAGGGGAGCGAGGAGCGGATGGACGTGCTGTCGCAGCACGAGGGGCTCTGGTGCTGCACGTTCGTCGGCGAGTGCTCGGAGGTCTGCCCGAAGCACGTCGATCCCGCCGGCGCGATCCAGCGTTACAAGGTGGCGGCGACCGCCGGGTGGTTCAAGTCGCTCCTGCCGTGGGGGAACCGGTGAGCCAGGGCGGCCGGCTGATCCCCTCGGAGGTGGCGTCGCGCAAGGCGGCGAACCCGAAGTACCAGTTGTACCACCCGAAGTGGCACCGGCCGCGCTACCCGATCTTCTGGTGGGTGGGCAAGCTCGCCTACCTGCGGTTCATCACCCGGGAGCTGACCAGCCTCGCGGTCGGCTACGCGGCGGTGCTGCTGATGGTCGAGATCTGGACGCTCGGCCGGGGCGCGGCGGCCTACCGGCGCTTCCACGACCTGCTCGGATCGGTCCCGGTGCTGGTCTTCCACGGCGTGGTGCTGGCGTTTCTCCTCTTCCACTCGGTGACCTGGCTCAATCTGGCGCCCAAGGCGCTGGTCGTGCGCCTGGGCCGCCGGCGCGTCCCCGACCGGCTCGTGCTCCTCGGCCACTACGCCGCGTGGCTGGCCGCGACGGCGTTGGTCGTCTGGTTCCTGGCGGGGCGCTGATGGCCACGGCGAGACCGCAACGCTCCCGCGAGCCGTTCTTCTGGGCGCTCTTCAGCGCCGGCGGCATGCTCGCGGCCCTCGCCCTGCCGGCGCTCGCGGTGATCTTGTGGTTCGCGTGGCCGCTCGGCTGGCTCGAGGCCCCGTCGCACGCCGAGCTGGCGGCGAGGCTCGGTCACCCGCTGGTCAAGCTCGCGCTCTTCGCGTTCATCACGCTCGCGCTCTTCCACTGGGCCCACCGCTTCCGCTTCACGCTCTACGACGGCCTCCAGCTCGGCCACCTCTGGGGCCTGATCGCCACCGTCACCTACGGCGGCGCGACGGTCCTGACCCTGGTCGCGGGCTATCTGCTCTGGACCTTTCCCTGAGATCCCGGCGCCGCCGACTCGTCGAGCTTGTCCAGGATCGCCAGGCCTCGGTCGACGGACCCCCGGCCGGCGCGCACCCGAAAGCGCGTCTCGACGTCGAACTCGGCCAGCTACCCGCCGCCCGGCGGCGGCGGCTCGGGGGTCGAGGGCGGGATCGGCTCGCCGGGGTCGCCGCCGGCCTCGATCTCGGTCCCGATCTCGTCGCCGGCCGAGACCGCGCCCTCGGCCTCGGGCGCGGCCGGCGGGCCGCCGT
>CAZNIX010000296.1:0-6241 GCA_964573125.1 uncultured Thermoanaerobaculia bacterium | reverse complement strand
GGGCGCGCCGGCCTGCCGGCGCGGCGCGGCGTGGTAGGGATCGGCCGGGGCGGCGCCGGGCGCGCGCTCCCAGATCGGCTCGACGGTGAACGGCCCGTACTTGTGATGGCTGCCGTCCGGCCGGCGCTCGAACAGCACGTAGGTCTGGCGCTCGCGCGGCGAGGCCGCGGGGTCGAGCAGGCGGTAGACGCCGCCCTGGGGCGCGCTCAAGACCGCCGCCAGCGGCCGCTCGGCGACCCGCCGCCAGCGGCCGCCCTCGCGCCGGTAGAGGTCGAACGCGAGCGTGCCGGCCTCGGCCGCGGTCTCCCACTCGACGACCAGCCCGCCGCCCTCGGCGCGGGCGCGGAAGCCGGCGACGAGCGCCGGAGTCAGGTCCTGGACCGTCGCCCGCAGCTCGCACAGCGGGCCGAACGTGAAGGTCGCACCGGTCAGCCGGGCGCCGGTGCAGGCCGGCGCGGCGGTGGCGCAGGTCGAGTCGACGAAGGTGGCGGCGGTGCCCGACGCCGCGGGGGTGCCGGTGAGCTGGAGCGTCCCGGCCCCGGTCGGCGTGACGTCGATCCGGTAGGTCAGGGTCGCGGTGGCGCCGGCGGCGATCGAGCCGGGGCCCCAGTTGATCGTCCACGGGCCGGTGCCGGTCGCGGCGACCGCCCCCTGGCTGACGGTCGCGCTGCCGGCGACGTAGGCGGTCTGGCCGGAGTTGGTCGGCACCGTCGCGGTCAGCCGGTTGCCGCTCCCGGACAGCGCGCTGAACAGGACCGGGAACGCCCCCGGGTTGTTCACCGTGACCGTGACCTCGATGCGGGTGGTGACGCCGATCTCGATCGCGGGCTCGCCCGCGACCTTGGCCCAGCTATGGCCGACCCAGGGCTTGACCGGCACGTTGATCGTGCCCGCGCCGTCGGCGTAGCTGCTGCCGTCGGCGGGCAGGTAGATGCGGTAGGTGTTCGCCTGCGGCTGCGCGGTCGGCGGCGGGTTGGCCGCGATGTCGTTGCCGACGTAGATCGTGTAGACGTTGTTGACGCCGCCCTGCGCCGGCGCGCCGGTGAACGTGTACCGCCAGAGGCCGTAGTCGGTGGCCGCAAAGTCGCTGGTCCAGCCGGTGACCGCGTTGTTGTTCCAGGCGTCGTTGCCCGAGAGCGCGCTGTAGCCGGTCAGGAGCGGGTTGCCGGCGCGGGTGGTGACGTCGTAGGAGCCGGCGATGCCGGCGCCGAGGTTGTCGGAGTCGAAGTCGTTGAAGTCGGCCGTGCAGCCGCGGGTGATGTAGGGGAAGAAGTCGTAGTCGCGGTTGGTCGTGTAGTCGGACGACGACTCGCCCATGCCGAGGTACGACAGGGCGTAGACGTTGTACTCGGTGCCGCCGGCGCCGGCGGTGCCGTCGTGGGCGCGGAGGCCGTAGTTGTTGTGGTCGTCGCCGTCGGTCGAGGTGTTGACCGTCACACGCCAGTGGCCGGACAGGGGGGTGGTGGTGTCGGAGAAGATCGTGACCCAGGCGTTGTCGCAGCCGGCCGGCACCCCCGTGCAGCTCGCCGCCGGGACGCTGTCGGTGTCGGGGCTCGCCCCGGTCGGGTCGAAGATCTGGTAGATCGTGGTCGTCCCCCACGCGCCACCGATCTGGCCGTCGTGGAGGTCGCTCGCGCCGCTGGCGCCGGCGTCGGCGTCGTAGACCTGGATCGTGAGGTTGGACTGCCCGGGCGGCACCTCGATGAAGTACTGGTAGAACGTGTTGAGGGCGCCGGCGTCGTTGTCGGAGACCCAGTCGCCGTTGGCCCGGGCGCGGTTCTCGCCGGCCTGGTGCAGGAGCTGGTCGGGGAGGGTCGAGCCGGCCGAGGTCGCGGTGCCCGGGTCGGGCGTGCCGCCGGCGCCCGCCGGCGGCGGCGCGGCCAGCGCGGCGCTCAGGGCGAACGCGACACCGAGCGCGACCCCCGGCCCCCGAGGCTGCGGTGAACGCGCGCGCGGCGCGCGCCGATCCGACGAGGTGGACATCCGCGACACCTCCTCCACAGGTCATCCGAGAGCGCGATCCACGATTCGCGCCGAAATCCAACGACCGGCGGAGGATACCCGATCCGGACAGAGGAAAAAAGCCCGAAACTATTGAATACAAGCAAGTTTTCCGCTGAGGAGACCCGCCGAGACGCAGGTTCGTGAAAAAACGGGACCGCGTGCAACGCGATCCGCGACCGCGCCGGGCGGTTCAGGAGGCCGCCCGGGCGCGCGCCTGCGCCGCGAACATCCCCGGCCGGTAGACGGTGATCTTGCCCGTGAAGGCCGAGGCGGCGACGGTCAGCGGCGAGGCGAGCCAGAGCCGGCCGGGGCCCGATCGCCCCTTGTAGTTGCGGTTGATCGCCGACACCGTGACCTCGTCCGCGCGCTCGGAGACCCCCGGCCCGCAGCCGATGCAGGCGCCGCAGCCGGGCTGGATCAGGGTCACGCCCGCGCGCTCGAAGGCCTCGATCATGCCGTGCGCGCGGCAGTGCTCCTCGACCGCCCGCGAGCCGAACTGGATCAGGAAGCGCACCCGCGGGTGGACGGTCAGGCCGGCGTCGACCGCCTCGCTGACCACCCGGTGGTAGAAGCCGAGGTCGTCGATCTTGCCCGCGGTGCAACTGCCTCCATACGCGATGTCGATCGCCACCTCGCCGATCTGGTCGACGAACGCGCCGTTGGTCGGGTCCGACGGCACGCCGTGGTCGGGGTCGCCGGGGTGGGCGACCATCGGCCGCATCGCCGCGAGGTCGATCGTGTGCACGCCGCCGTCGTAGCGCGCGCCGGGGTCGGGCGCGACCGCGCGCCGGCGTATGCGCTCGAGGTCGGCGCCCGGCCGCCACTCGGCGAGCCAGCGGAAGGTCTCCTCGTCGGCGACCACGATCGCGGTGCGCGCCGCGCACTCGGTCGCCATGTTGGTCAGCGTCGCGCGCTCGTCCATCGAGAGCGAGGCGATCCCCGGGCCGGTGAACTCCATCACCCGGTCGAGCGTCGCCTGCGGCCGGGCGTACTCGAGCAGGACGTGGAGCATCAGGTCCTTCGCGGTCACGCCGTCGGGGAGCGCGCCGACCAGCTCGAAACGGATCGACTCCGGGACCTCGACCTGGGTGAAGCCGGAGTGGATCAGGTTCGCGTACTCGGTCGCGCCCACCCCCCACGACAGCGCGTTGTTGACCCCGCCCATGCAGGTGTGGCTGTCGGTGGCCTGGATGAAGTCGCCGGGCTCGACCAGTTGCTCGCGCGCGACCTCGTGGCAGATGCCGGGCGACACGCGGTCGTGGGCCGAGAAGTCGCGGGTCGCGGTGTGGCGCTGGAACTCGCGCTGCAGCTCCCGCAGGGTGTCGATCTTGCCCGTGAACGCGCGCATCTTGGGCACGTCGTCGGCATAGATCAGGTGGTCCTCGAAGACCGCGAAGCGCGCCGGGTCCTGGACCGTGTAGCCGGGGCCGTACTCCTCCTCGAGGAAGTAGTGGACCTGGGCGGTCGTGAACTCGTGCGAGTAGCCGCCGTCGACCCGGACCACGACCGCGTCGCCCGGCTTGACGAAGCGCTGGACGTTGCCGGCGGCGTCCTCATGACCCGGCGCCGAGACCAGGTGCCGCGCGAGGAGCTTCTCGGCCATGGTCATCGGCCGCGGCCCGGTGTCCGGCTGCGGCAGCTCGATCTCCCCGCGCTCGAGCGCCTTCGCGAACGGGAAGAGGCCGCCCTCGCGGATCACCAGGCGGGTGATCGGGTCCCAGCCGCGGCAGAACTCCTCGAGCGGCACCCCCTCGCCGCGCTGGAGCCGGCGCAGGACTTCGTGATCGCCCATCAGCACGCCCTGGCTGACGTTGTTGCGCGCGTGGATCGGCGCGAAGCTGGCCGCGATCGCGATCCGGATGCCGCCCCACTTCTCGGCCTGCGTCGCGGTCTCCCGGGAGCTCCCGACCCCCTTGCGGTAGCCCGAGACGATGACCTCGAAGTTACCGTCCCGGAGCGCGTTGGGCGGAAACAGCCGCTCGCCGTCGACGATCAGCCCGGCATAGGCGTCGCGCGCGATGTCCTCCGGCTTGAACGAAAAGCACACCCAGGCCGGGGTCATGGCGTCGGTGTTGATGTCGTCGAGCAGCTCCTCGACCGCGACCTCGCCCATCGTCAGGTCCAGCTCGCCCGCGAGCTGGCGCCGGATCAGCGCCGGGTCCTTGGTCAGGAACAGGACCCGCTTGCCGGGGGTGAGGCGGACGGTTTCGGGAGGTTTCATCGGGCGGCTCCGGGAGTGCGCGGGGCGGGGCGGCCGGGCGCGTCGCCGGCCACGAGAACCCGCGCGGGGCCGGCGACATTCTAGCAGCCGGCGTGAACACCCTCCGGTCATCGCCCTTCCTCCCCGTAGTACAGCCCTCGGCGTGGAGCGCGTGCAGTCGCCATCACTGACGGCGGGATGGAACTGGCTCGGCCGGCCGAGCATCCTGAGCTATAATGAATTGCGTGCAAGCAGCTTTCCTCGGGAGGGAACACTGACCATGGCCGATTCGAGACCGCCACGCATGCACCGTCCGTGGGTCACCGCTCCGCTGCTGATCGTGATCGCGCTGCTCGCGGCCACCTTGCCGGAGCCGGCGGTCGCGGAGGCCGACGCCGTGACCGAGCTGGTGAAGCGCGCCGACCGGAAGTTGAGGACCCACCGGTACGCCGACGCCATCGAGATGTATGCCGAGGCCGATCGGCTCGCCGACGGCCGATCACTGCCGGCGGTCGCAGGCCTGGCCCGGGCTTCGCTCGGGCTCCTTCGCTACGACGACGCCATCGGCGCCGCCGAACGCTGGATCGGGATGGCCCCGAGCCCGGAGACCCGCGCCGGCGGCTATCAGGTCCTCGGCCTCGCCCTCCACCGGCGGGGACTGAGCGAGCGTTGGGCGCCGAATGGTGGATTCGGCTCCGAGTCGCTGAGGGCGGCCGCCGATGCATTCCGGCAAGCCCTCGAGATCCTCGGCGACGACGGCGAGGGTCGTCCGGCGTTGCTCCTGAACCTGGCCGACACCCTGAGCTGGCTCGGCGAGCGCGAAGAGGCGGGGACGCTGCTCGATTCATATGCCGCCGCCGGTGGCACCGATCCTTACGCCGAGGAGCTGCGGTGCTGGGCGACGGCGGCCCGTGAGACGGAGAGCTCCGAGAAGCCGGCGGTAGGCCTTGCCGACAACGCCGAGGAGGACCTCGTCGGCGAGCCGATGCCGGCCTTCGCCAGCGGGATCGAGTCGCCGAAGAGACCTTCGCGCCTGCTCCCCAATACACCCAAGAGGCCCGCGCCGCCCGGCTCGAAGGAACCGTCGTCGTGCAGGCGATCATCACCAAGCAGGGCGAGCTCCGGTGCGTCCGGCCGGTCCAGGGGCACTTCCTGCTGACCCAGATGGCGCTGGCGACGTTGAAGGAATGGCGCTTCGAGCCGGCCCGCCAGGGGGGCGCGCCGGTCGACGTCTACTACAACCTGTCGTTCAACTTCACCCTCGAGCATTGACGGCCCAACCCCTGCGCACGACGGTGGAGGTCACGATCCTGGTGCTCGGCGCGCTGATCTTCGCGGCCGGGTTCGCCCACGCGTTCGGCGGCTGGCCGCCGCTCTCGGCCGAGCTGGCGCGGTCGGGAGTCGACCCCGGCATCCGGGGCGCCCTCGGGGTCGGCTGGATGTTCGGCAGCGCGTCGATGTGGGGCTTCGGCCTCCTCGTCGTCGCCTGCTTCTTCCACCTCCGGCGCGACGTCCGCCTGGCCAAGTGGGTGGCGCTGATCGTCGGGCTGGTTTTCCTTGCGTTCGGTGGCGGCGCTTACCTCGCGCGCGATTTCAATCCCCACTTCCTCGCGTTCGTCGCCGTCGGCGGCCTGTTGACGGCCGCCGCCGCCGGCTGGCGCGGCGCTCCGCCGGCGAGCGGTTCGGCCTGACGGTTTCGGATCCCGGTCCCACGGCCGTGGGCGGGACCGAGCGATCGGCCCGACGGAAGCGGGTAGGATCGCCGCACCGTGGACGAATTCGCTTGCGGCGTCCTGGTGGTCGTGGCGATCCTCGCCGCCCCGGTGGCGTCGGCGGTGGTGGCCCTGGTCCAGGTCGCCCGCGCGCGCAGGCTCCTGCGCGACCTCGGGGCCCGGGTCGACGAGCTGACGTTGCAGGTGCGGGTGCTGCGCCGCCACCTGTCCGCTCGAGGCGCGGAAGCCGGCGCGACGGCGATCGAGCCCGCGATCGAGCCCGCGATCGAGCCCGCGATCGAGCCCGCGATCGAGCCCGCGATCG